>JAAZBA010000270.1 GCA_012514045.1 Clostridiales bacterium
GACGTGAGGAGATCGACAGAGATTTCTTCCTGCGCCGTGTCTGTGAGGCTTGGGAATACCGTGTAAAGCTAGGATGTACTGACCTGTGCAGAGCGGTGTTTGCCGAGGCTGACATGCTGCCTGCTTTCATCGTGGATAAATACGGAGAATATCTGTCAATCCAAACTCTGAGCCGTTTCATGGACGACAGAAAGGATATGCTCTGTGATATACTCAGAGAGGTTATGGCACCTAAGGGAATATATGAGCGAAACGATGTTCAGGTAAGGGAAAAGGAAGGCCTGGAGCAGAAAAAGGGTTTTATAGGCGAGCCTTTCAATACAGATGTTATCGTAAATGAAAACGGACTGCTAATATCGGTAGACATAGCAAATGGACAGAAAACAGGCTATTTTCTTGACCAGAGGGAAAACCGGGCCGCTCTGAAAGAGTATACCGGAGACATGGTGCTTGACTGCTTCTGCCATACGGGAGGATTTGGACTTCACAGCGCTATGTATGGCGCTAAAGATGTTGAGTGCGTGGATATTTCCGCTCAGGCGCTGGAAGCTGTAAGACGCAACGCTCTTCTCAACAGGATGGGCGATATAGTAAGAACAACGAAGGACGATGTGTTTGAGCTTCTCAGAAGATATGTCAGGGAGGGGAGACAGTACGACACGGTAATCTTGGACCCTCCCGCTTTCTGCAAGACAAAATCTGCTGTAGCCGGCGCAGCAAGAGGATACAAGGATATAAATATGTACGGCATGCAGCTTGTGCGAAAGGGAGGTTTTCTGATAACCTGTTCCTGCTCACACTACATGACGGAGCGGCTCTTTATGAAGCTTCTGCGTGATGCCTCAATCGACTGTCGTCGTGACTGCAGGATAATGGAAATCAGAGGACAGTGCCGGGATCATCCGGTTCCGCTTTATGACAGTGAATCGTCTTACCTTAAATGTGTAATTCTTCAGGTCAACTGAATAAAGGGAGGAATAATCAATGTTTTTCAGAGATATTCAGACATCTTTTATCGCTAAGACAAGCGAGAGCAACCCAAGAAATTCCGAGGCAGCTGTAATCAGATGCCGTGACGGAAGCCTTTTTATAGTATGGCAATGCTTTACAAAGAGCAAGTTCGGTTCCGGAGATCAAGCCCCGGCTTCTCTTAAATGCAAACGCTCATACGACAACGGCAGAACATGGACAGATGAGCGGGTGCTTGTGGAAAAAAGTGATGATTGCGTAAATCTCTACAGTCCTAACCTCATAAGGCTAAGGGACGGCAGCATAGCGCTCCTCTATATGAAATATATTCATCTTACCTCAGGTGAACCGCAGCTTTCAAACATATACATCGCAAAATCCTATGACGAATGTGAAACGTTTATTGAAACAAGGCTTATCACAGAAAACGATCGCTTCTGTATGTCGAACGACTGCATAAGAAGGCTGTCCTCAGGCAGAATCGTTATGCCCGTAACATACCACTTGGGTGAAATGTGGGCGAAAACCGAGCATATATACGTAACTGTGCTCATATCGGATGATGACATGGATACCTTCCGCATAGCCAAGGGAAAGGTTGATTTGCCCATGCGGGGAGCCATGGAGCCATTTATTGCCCAAAGTGAAAATGGTGACCTTGTGATGGTGATGAGAAGCCAGCTGGGATCATTGTTCCGCTCCTGCTCCCATGACGAGGGAGAGACGTGGACAAAGCCCCAGACCACAGGACTAAGGATTCCCGAATCCTGTCCCTTTATATTCAACGTTCCTTCAAGCCGCGCCATGGTTGTAATATGGAACAACTCCGAGTATGACATGAACTGGCGGAGCCACTACGGGAAGAGAACACCGTTGACAATTGCCCTGACATTTGACGATGGAAAGACTTTTAAGTATCTGCGTGACATAGAGACGGAACCAAACACGGCGTTTACGAATCCCGGGGCTATATGGCTTTCGGATGATGAGCTACTTGTAACCTACTGGACATGCCCGTATAATAATGAAGGAGCCCTTAGTGGTCCCATCGATCTGAAACAAGCCATAATAAAGATTGACAGAACAATGCTTCCGGAGGGGAAATAAGTGATAAAAACGTTCTTTAAGATAATCGCATGGATTCTTGTGCTTGTGATTCTTACAGTTGGCGGATATGCCGCATATCTGCTGCTGGACTACGAACGCATAGAGAACAATGTCGAAATTTCTGTACGTCACGGGGATGCGATAAAGCCCGAAGCGGGAATGGAATATAAGCTCATTTCATACAACATAGGCTTTGCGGCATATACCTCTGATTTCGGCTTCTTTATGGATGGAGGAAGCGAGAGCAGGGCGTTTTCAAAGCAGTCGGTGCTGGATACAATGAGCGGAATAATATCTGTTCTCAAAGAAGAGGACGCCGACTTCATGATGATTGAGGAGGTAGACGAGGACGCGACAAGAAGCTATTATGTAAACGAACGTTCGCTTCTTGAGTCCGCATTTTCAGACGGCGCCGCAGCTTTTGCCGTAAACTACGACAGCTCATACTTTTTCTATCCCTTCTCCGCTC
>JAAZBA010000031.1 GCA_012514045.1 Clostridiales bacterium
CTCCACAAGAGGTACCAGCAGGGGACAGGCTTTTTCGATGACATCCGCGTCGGGACGCAGGGAACGTATCATATTGCCGAAAGCGCCGGAGCAAACAGTACCCGTGGTGCCGATAACGCCGATTCTTCCGGAGATTGAGGCTTTTGACGCCTTGTCGGCGGAGCTTTTGACGGTGCCCACAATGGGGATGTCGTACTTCCCGGCGATAACGTCATGAGCAACGCTTGACACGGTGCCGCAGGCGATGACGATGGCTTTTGTGTCAAAAGAAGAGATGAAAGCTATGTCCTGCATGGCGTATTTGATTATCGTTTCGCGGCTTCTTGTACCGTAGGGAACACGTCCTGTGTCACCGAAATAGACAATATCCTCTCCTGGCATGACACGAATCAGTTCCCGCACTGCCGTAAGTCCTCCGAGGCCGGAATCAAAGACACCTATCGGGCGGTTGTCCATCAGTTATTCTCCTTAGAAAGCGCCAGCTCGATGAGACGGTCAATGAGCTTTGAATAGGAGATACCGTCATAGCCGAAAAGCTTTGTGTACATACTTATGGGGGTGAAGCCCGGGAGAGTGTTGATCTCGTTGAAGATAATCTCCCGGTCATTCCTTACGAAGAAATCCACACGGGACAAGCCCGAGCAGCCGAGGGCGTTGAACACCCGAAGCGCCAATCTTTTGAGCTCATCGGATACCTCCGGTGAAAGTCTTGCCGGAATGAGTGTTTCAGACTGAGCATCGTGATACTTGGCGGAGTAGGTATAAAACTCCTGCGCCGGAATGATTTCTCCCACTGAGGAGGCAATCTGCTTACGAAGGGAGCCTAAGACAGCGACTTCTACTTCCTGACCGGTGATATTTTCTTCGAACACGATTCTTTTGTCGTAGAGCGTCGCTTCCTTCACGGCGTCCTCAAGAGATTTGGCTGTTTTGACCTTTGAGATGCCTACGGATGAGCCTGTGCTGGCGGGCTTTACGAATATAGGCAGACCGAGAAATTCAATGATACGCTGTGTGTTGCCCTCCACATCGGAAAGAAAGTCTGAGGAGAACATATGTGTCCATTTCGCCTGGGTGATGCCCTCTCTGTCGGCGAAAATTTTTGTGTATATTTTATTCATGCAATTGGCGCTGGAAGCTACGTCGCAGCCCACATAAGGGATGCCGGACAGCTCGAAGAGTCCCTGAATGGCTCCGTCTTCACAGTATTTGCCGTGCATAACCGGGAAAACCACGTCAATGCGGATACGCTGCCCGTCCGAGAGAATGAGTCCATGACAGTCTCTGTCGGGGGAGATGACCGCGGGGATGTTGCTTGGAGAGTCAATCCAGCTGCCGTCGGCGATTTTATCCCAGTCGTTCTCACAATAGAGAAGCCATTTGCCCTCTTTTGTGATGCCAATGGGATAGATGTCGTATTTTGATGTGTCAGTGTTTCGCAGCACACCGGCGGCTGAGGACTGTGATACCTCGTATTCGCTGGACATTCCGCCGAATATAACCGCAAGCTTAATAGGTGATTCCATATTTACCTCCAAAGGGTTAGTAGAAATAGTTTTATATAACAATATGCCTCTATATTATACCCTACTATACAAGGGCGAATCAATCATATGTGATGAAATTCGTGTTAAATATTACCAGACTTGAAATACGCTTCTGAGTTTTGGATATAGAGAACGGTAGACATCAAAGCGGCGGAGAAGGTTGCCGTTTATTATATGGGGCTCCACGGTGGTTTCAACGGATATGATATTATTTGCCCCTGCTGTAAGGTTTTCGTACCACTTGGCGCCCACAGCGCCTATAAGTGCGGCACCTAAGGCTCCCGACTGCTTCTCCGACGGTCTTTCGAGGGTATACCCGAGGATATCGGCTTTGATTCTGTTGAGAAAATCGTTGGATGCGGCGCCTCCGCCTATACGCATCGTACGGTTTTCCTCCGAGCCTGTGGGAAGCATGCTCCACATGTGTTTTACGCTGAACACGACACCCTCAAGCACAGAGTACATCATCTCCTGTCTTGTGGTGGTGTCGGAGAGACCAAAGAACACACCTTTTGCGTTGCTGTCCCAGATGGGAGCCCGCTCGCCGCGTAGATAGGGCAGGAAAATGGGAGGCTTGCACTCGTCAGCTTGAGTCTTTTCGTATATTGAGAATATCGCCTTTTCATCGTATCCAAAGGTCTCAAAGCCCCAGTCGATGGAGGATCCCGCGGACTGATTGACTCCGAAGGTCATATGACCGCTAAAGAAAGGCGCGCAGATAACATCCTCATCTCCGATTATATCGGAGGTTATCATTCCCACGTGTTCTGATGTACCGGTGATGTCAAAGTTCTGGCCTACGCTTGTTACGCCCATGCCGGCAAGTGATGAATGGGAGTCATTACAGCCCAAATAAACCGGAATACCCTCAGGAAGATCTAAAAGAGCGGCAGACGCATGGCAAAGACTGCCGGGAGCGTCAAAGGCGTCGTAAATCTCGGGAAGCTTATCCCGCTTTATGTTCAAAAGCTCCAGAACATCCTCTGTGATAATACCTTCTGGAAGCTTAACAAGTCCGTTCCAAGTGTAGATGTCGGAGCATACGCAGCCTGTCAGCACCTTGTATAGATAGTCTTTAGGAGCAAGAAGCTTTTCGCAGGCTGCCCATTGACGGGAACGTTCCTCTTGAAACCATCTGATGCGGGGAGCAGGGTAGCTGATGAGTTTGGGATGGAACATGGATATGTTTTCTATATAAAACTCTCTGTCACGTTCGTACAGAAGATCCTCAAGCTGGCTCTCCGCTCCGCCCTCGTTCCAGCCGTACACCGGCAGATTGGTTGCGTCCTCACGATAGAGAAGATATGTGCCTACCTGAGTCGTAAGCCCTATTCCCTCCACCAGTGTCTTGTCCACAAAGTAGGTGATTTCTTTTACTGCGTCTGATATAGCTGCGACCCAGCCCTCCGGTGAAACCCTGAGTCCTTCGGGGTACATTGCTCTACAGGTCTGGACATTGCCGTCACGGGAAAGAAGCGCCGCCTTTACGGAGGAAGTACCTACGTCAAGTCCTATAATATACATTTTTGTTTCCTTTCAATATATATTCGTGATATACTTGCTAAGGTATGCCTATACCATACAATTGTAAACTTTTTTCCGTTCATTGTAAAGTGTTGATTTGTTAATTTTTTGAAGGTATAATCATTGTGATTGATGTGTTAATGATTAATATTAGATTACTGCGCCGGCAACTACGGTTTGAATTATTCAAAATCTTCATAAAATCATACAAAACAGTATAATATCCATATATAAGGAGCATTTTATATCATGATAAAGCTTGCACGCTTTCTTATTACTCACAGGAAAACCGTAATTATATTCTTCTCTGTCCTCTGCATTGTGTCCATTCTTATGCTGCCTATGGTCAAAGTAAACTATGACTTGACAAAATATCTCCCGGAGGATACAGGCACAACATATGCTTTCGATATTGTCAGGGAGCAGTTCGGATACCCCGGTACAGCTGAGGTTATGGCGGATAATGTGACAATACCCGAGGCGCTTGAGATGAAGAATGAGATATCTTCTCTTGATGGCGTACTGATGGTGCTGTGGCTCGACGATATTGCAGACATCAACACCCCTCTTGAGTATTTGGGAAGCGATGTGACTAAGCAATATTACAAAGACTCAAAAGCGCTGTTCACGGTTCAGTTCAAAGAAGGTGACAGCGACAAGGCTACAGTGGAGGCTCTTGAGGAAATAGAAAGAATCATTGGCGAGGGAGGCGCAATCAGAGGAAGCGCGCAAAGCTCTCGAAGTCTCCAGAGAATAATTTCGGCAGAGGTCGGCAAGATTGTGCTCATTGTGGTACCTGTTTGTATAGGAATACTCCTGTTCATGACCCGATCATGGCTTGAACCATTCCTGTATCTGGCTGTCCTGGGAGTATCTATCCTGATAAACATGGGTACAAACGCCTTTTTTGAAGACGTATCGTTTATAACTTTTTCCATGAGCGCTGTGCTGCAACTGGCTATATCAATGGATTATTCCATCTTCCTTGTGCACCGCTATATGGAAAAACGGGAAAGCGGGCTTGAAGTGGATGAGGCTATCGTCATAGCTACAAAGGAGGCTCTCAGCTCGATATCTTCTTCTGCCCTCACCACCGTGGCGGGCTTCGTGGCGCTGACCTTCATGCAGTATAAAATCGGCGCGGATCTCGGCATTGTATTGGCAAAAGGCGTAGTTCTGAGTCTTGTTACCGTGGTGCTGCTGATGCCGGTAGTGATAAAAATCTCCCACAAAACTCTGGAAAAAACAAGCCACAGAGCTTTTATGCCGGACATTACAAAGCTCGGCAAGTTTATGGTCAAAGGAAGATATATAATCTTGGCTCTTATTCTCATAGTAACAGTGCCGGCATATCTTGCGTCAAACGCCAACTCATTTGTCTATGGTGAAACAAACGACACGGGAGAGGAGATTGCCGAAATGAGGGCAAAGATAGCCGAAACTTTTGGGGAATCAAGTCCCGTTGTGGTGCTCCTGCCGGTTGGCAATGAGGGAAAGGAGGCGGAACTCGCGAAAGCTCTTGCGGAGGACGAGTATGTGAAGAGTGTACAGTGCCTCGCCACTATCGCCGGCACAGCCATTCCATATGAAATCCTGCCCGCTGGGGTGGAAGAGAACTTCAGAAGTGAAGAATATTCTCGCATGATCGTCACCTTTAATGTGGCAGGAGAGAATGAGCATACGGAGCGGGCGGTATCGCGGCTTCGCGAGTACGTAGGCTCCTACTATGACACCTACTATCTTGCAGGCGCAATCTCCAGCACTAACGATATAAAGACAACGGTGGAAAGCGACTACAAAGTGGTGCAGTTTATCTCTATCGGAGCGGTGTTCCTGATTATCCTGGTAACATTCAGGGCTCTTCTGCTGCCGGTGCTGCTTGTATTGGTGATACAGATATCCACATGGATAAACATGGGAATACCGTATTTTGCCGGCTCTCAGCTGTCGTTTATCGGTTACCTTATAATAAGCGCTATTCAGCTTGGAGCCACAATTGACTACGCTATCCTTATGTCCGACAGATACCTTGAGTTCCGGGAGACTATGGATAAGAGTGACGCCGCCGCAAAGGCGCTTTCAACCTCCGGTGTGTCCATCATCACCTCTGCCCTTATTCTGACCCTTGCCGGTTACTCCTACGGTATTGTTTCGACACTCCCCGCCATATCTGAGATGGGGTTGCTTTTGGGACGTGGCGCGGCGTTGTCGGGTGGAATGGTGCTTTTGGTACTGCCTCAGCTGTTGGTACTGTTTGACAAGCCTATAAGAATGACTATACTCAGAAAACGGGAGGGAAAAAGCAAATGAAAAGATTAAAAAGACTGTCCGCGATGCTCCTCGCCATCGCTTTGACTGCGGCGATTGGCGTTCTGGCGCTGGCAAGTCCTGAAAATACAGACATAAACGATGCCATGACGCCATTAAAGGACGAGACAATATATGTAATCCTTGAAAATGACGGCTCTGTTGAGCTTGTAAAATGTGTAAACCATCTTGAGGCTTCCTCTGAGGGCATCTATGCTGACTACGGAGATTATGAAGAGATTATACCTTCCTCGGCGCAGCGCGAATTCATCGAAAAGGACGGCGCGGTGCTTTGGAGCCTTGAAGAAGGTGAGTCTTTCTATTATCAGGGTGTAATGAAGGATTTTGAGCTCCCATATGCTTTTAATATTGAGTATTCCCTGGACGGCGCTCCTGTTAACGGAGACGATCTGGGAGGGAAAAGCGGAAAAATAGGGATTAAACTCACAGTTACAGGAAACGAAAAAGCCCACGAGTATTTTAAGGATAACTTCGCCTGCCAGATTCAGGTGCCTCTAGACTGCGACAGCTGCCGGAATATAGATGCACCGGGGGCGGTAGGAGTGCTTGTGGGTTCTACACGTACCCTTACTTATAACATAATGCCCGGTACGAAAAACGCGGAATATGAAATTTCTTTTGATGCGAAGAATTTCACCTTCTCCGGTATGACCTTTGCCTTGTCCGCCTTTGATATTTCCTCATATCTTGAAAATATGGATCTGGAAGGGATCGACGCTCTGGGGTCAGGCCTTGATGAAATGGCTGACGGCGTGCAAACCATGCTTGACGGCACAAATGCGCTGAAAGATGGCATGACCGAGCTTGACGACGGTACAACCGAGCTTGCTGATGGTGCGAAGCAGCTCTCCGACGGCATAGCTCAGTATTCGGCGGGAGTAGCCGAGGCTGCCGCAGGCGCGAAGAAGCTGAAGAGCGGCTCCTCGGAGATGAAAAAAGGACTCAAAGCTCTTGACGCAAACTCTGCCGCTCTGACTGACGGCTTTGACCAGATAATGGAAGGGATTTCCTCAATGCTCGGCCAAAGCGGCGAATATGCAGAGCTTATATCTTCCTCGAAAACAGTGTTGGCGGAGGTTATGAACGACGAAGGCATCTCAGCGAAGTCAAAGCTGATGCTTGCAGCGATGCTCAAGGGTATAACCGATTCGGAGGAGAAAATGTCGGGCGCTCTTGAGGGCAGCGAGGACTATGCCTCCCAGCTTAAGCAGTACTCTGACGGTCTCAAGGCATATACCTCGGGAGTGGGGAAGATTGCCAACTCCTACGGCGAACTTGACAGAGGTATTGCCTCCGTTGTGGACGCTTTAGCGACCTTGTCCGATGCGGCGGCAGAGCTTTCCGACGGAGCAAAAGAATTGTCTGACGGTACCGAGACATTGTCTGAGAACGTAAGAGTGCTTCCCGGCAGTGTAGGCAAGCTTGCGGACGGTCAGAAGGAGTTGCTCGATGGGATAAACACCGCAAATGAAGAGATGTCGGGCTCTATAGATTCATTTATTGATTCTGATGAGAAGAGCGATGCGGTTATTTCATTTGCCGACACATCAAAGGAGATAAACTCTGTTCAGTTCGTTTTCCGAACTTCCTCCATAGGCGACAACACCCCCGCTCCGGATCATACCATACCGGAAGATAACGGCAATTTCTTCACCCGTCTTGTGAAGCTGTTCAAAAAAGACTGAAGAGTATAATATAAAAACAGCTTCTTTTAATGGGCAGTTTTTATAAAACAGAAGACCCGAAAATCACTGTTTTACATCATCTGCCAGATAGGATTTGCAAAGAACAAAAAAATATAAGCGATACTTGGTTTTTCCAACCTAGTATCGCTTTCTTTGTTATCCATAGAGTATTTTTGACAATACGGAGGAAACCTTATGCACACATCATTATGAGCTTGACTAAACCACAAAATATCGTTTGAGCAGATAATTTGAAAATAAAAACCACATATATGAACAATCCGAAAATATATGAACAATCCGAAAATATATTGACTTTATAATTAACACACTGTATAATACCTTTAAACATTTATATTGAAATTTCTGCATAACATATCAAAATATTTAAGGAAATAACCTCTCAGATTTGGTTTATTTAACTACTCAATTAATATGCTAAATCATTTTATGGAAAGGTAGAATCCAAATGTTTGCAGCTCATATAAAAAAAGCCGATGAAATAGCGCATATACACACCGTGGCTGACCATTGCCGTGAGACAGCGAAATATGCCGCGCAAGCGCTTGCGCCGGTAAGACTTGCCGAAACAGGTCGGGCAGCGGGGCTTATTCACGACTGCGGGAAGTTTACCGAGGCATTTCAGAAATATCTGAAAGATGCAGCCGACGGAAAGCCGGTTAAAGTCGGCTCGGTCATCCACACCTTTGCCTGCGTAAGATACCTTATTGAGGAGCAGCATTCTAAAGAAAAAGTATCATCCATGTCGGACATTGTTTCCGAGCTCATAGCATATGCCGCCGGTGCGCATCACGGGCAGTTCGACTGCTTTGACAAAAACGGCGACAGCGGTTTTGAGCACCGTCTTACAACCGATACGGCAACAAGCAAAGAGGCCATAGGCAATTTCTTCTCGGAGTTTATAAGCCGCGAAGATTATTCCGCTCTTCTTAAAACAGCGGAAGAGGAAATAAAGCTGATCTTTGACAAGTGTAAAAGGCTTGGCAAAATCAAAGATGAACGCACGTATTATTTAAGCCTCACCGCGCGCTTGCTGCTTTCCTCCGTTATTAACGGCGATCGCCGCAGTACGGCAGAATTCATGAACGAAACGGTGTTTCCTGGTTTTGGAGATATGAAGGTGCTTTGGGAGAGGTGCCTGAAGCACGCCGAAGACAAAATATCCGGATTCAAATCTGATACTTCAATAAATGCGGCAAGATCTGAAATTTCCTCTAAATGCAGGAATTTCGCCGAAAATGTCCCCGGAATTTACCGTCTGAACGTACCCACCGGCGGCGGAAAGACGCTATCATCCCTCCGCTTCGCGCTTGCACATGCAAAAACCTATGGCAAATCCCGGATTATATTCACATCACCGCTGCTGTCTATTCTTGATCAGAACGCGAAGATCATCCGCGAATACATAGGCGACAACAACATAGTGCTTGAGCATCATTCCAACGTAGTCATCGAAGATAACAAAGGTGATGAGCTCAACCGCTATGAGCTGCTGTCTGAAAGCTGGGATTCACCGGTTATCATAACCACACTCGTTCAGCTTCTAAATACTCTGTTTAAAGGCCGCAGCAGCTCGATAAGGCGGTTCCGGTCGTTGATTAACTCAATAATCGTGATTGATGAGGTACAGACGGTGCCGACCAACATGCTGACCCATTTCAATCTTGCCTGCAATTATCTTGCGGAAATCTGCGGTGCCACCATAGTCTTGTGCTCGGCGACCCAACCATGCCTTGAGTCAGTCGAACACAGCCTGAATATCAAAGACGGCGCCGACATTGTACCCTTCGACGAAAAACTCTGGCAGCCTTTCCGCCGCACAAAGATAACAGATGCGGGCTGCATGAAACTTGACGAGATACCGGATTTCGCGCTTCAAAGGCTTTCAGAGGTTCAAAGCCTGCTCATAGTCTGCAACAAAAAGAGCCAGGCGGAGCAGCTGTGGCTTTCGATGAGAGGGAACGATTTCGATTGTTTCCAACTTTCGGCGTCGATGTGCATGGAACATAGAAAAGACACGCTGGCAGAGATTTATCAAAGTCTCGACAATGGTAAGGAGTCCGGCAAAAAGACGGTGGTCATCTCCACTCAGGTAATCGAGGCGGGAGTGGACATCTCGTTCGGCTGCGTTATCCGCCTCTGCGCCGGAATGGATAACGTAATACAATCGGCAGGAAGATGCAACCGAAACGGAGAGAACGAGGTCGAAGCGCCGGTTTATATAGTACAGTGTCTGGATGAAGAACTCAGCCGTTTACAGGATATTAAAGACGCACAAGATGCCACCCTGGAACTGATTGCAGAATTTCATAATGACACCGAACGGTATTCCGATGACCTTTCTTCCGACGAAGCGATAGACTATTATTATTTCAGACTATATAAAAACAAGAAATGCGGACACATGGACTTCAATGTCGACGGATACCCTTCGATGTTCAAGTTGCTTTCTGGCAATGGCGATTATTTTCAGCTTGCAAGTAAAAAATTACAGTATAAATATTACCTAAAAAAAGCCGCAAAAACCGCGGGAGAGATATTTACCGTCTTTGACAGCGGAACATACGATTGCATCATTCCTTATAAAGAGGGCGCTGCGGTCATATGCGACCTTTTATCCGAAAAAGCCAAATACGATATCGATTTCGTACAAAGTACGCTTAAGAGAGCAAAGGGCTATACCGTCTCAATGATGGGCTACCAAAAAGACAAGCTTGAAAGAGAGGGGGGACTTTATGTATTAGACAACGGAACATTCAAGACGCTTATTCTAAACGAAAATCATTATGATTCTAATACAGGGCTAATTACCGATACTGAGAAAAGGGGGACTTTCGAATGCAATACTCAAATACTTTAGAATTCGAAGTGACCGGCGAATACGGACTGTTTTCGGATCCTGTTATGCGGGTCGGCGGAGAAAAATGCAGCTATCAGATACCGACCTATGAGGCGCTCAAGGGCATCATTTCATCGGTATACTGGAAACCGACAATAGTCTGGTATGTCGACCGTGTGCGTGTCATGAACCAAATACGCACAGAAGTGAAGGGCATCCGACCGATAAGGTACAACGATGCCAGCGCAAACGACCTTGCCTATTACACCTACCTTAAGGACTGCCGCTATCAGGTTCAGGTTCACTTTGAGTGGAATCTCAACCGTCCGGAGCTTGAAGGCGACAGAAACGAGCATAAACATTATCAGATGGCGAAACGGATGATTGAAAAGGGCGGGCGCAGAGACGTGTTTTTAGGAACGCGGGAATGCCAGGGCTATGTCGAACCCTGCGTCATGGGCAGCGGCAAAGGCGCCTATGATGCTCTTGAGCAGCTTTCATTTGGTCTGATGTATCACGGCATCACCTATGCTGATGAGGCTTATTCAGAGGATACGAAGGATCAGATGACAGCGTCGTTCTGGTTTCCGACAATGAAAAACGGTTATATTGTTTTCCCGAGGCCCGAGGACTGCCCTATGCATAAAGAAGTCGGGGAAATCAAAGCCAAGCGTTTTTCCGAGGCTGACGGGAACTTTATCGGCTTGAAGGAATTTGGGGAGGTGAACTAAATGGGACTTCTGCAAAAGGCAGTTGAGACATATGAAGCGCATAAAGAACTCGCTGGAGTATATATCGAAGGAAAAATTCCGTTGGCTCCTGTTTCACATAATACAACCAAG
The DNA here is from genome assembly GCA_012514045.1 of Clostridiales bacterium. Lineage (GTDB taxonomy): Bacteria > Bacillota > Clostridia > Oscillospirales > QAMX01 > JAAZBA01. The sequence continues at coordinate 10,787 of JAAZBA010000031.1, forward strand.
GCTCAGATTGAAATTACAATCGACCGGGACGGAAATTTTATTAAAGCCGAAAGCATAGATAAAAACTCTCCTCCGATTATAATCCCGGTGACGGAAGAGTCTGCTAACAGAGTCGGCAGCAAACCTCATCCTCTCTGCGATCAGCTGAAATATTTTTTACCGGAGAATGAAAGTATATATAACGAGTATCTGTCAAATCTAAGATCATGGCTTGAGTACGATGATAATCCTCTTGTCAGAGCCGTATTCAACTATATTTCCCGCGGAACGATAATTAAAGACCTGACAAAAAGCAATATAGTCAAAATTAAAGAAAACGGTACTTTAGATTATAAAGAGAAGGATATGATTATTTTTTCCGTTGTCGGAACCGGCAGTGATGACGGACGTGTATGGCGGAGTAAAAGCTTAATGAACTCTTTTGAAGAATATTCTGATAAGGTTAACAGTAGCATAGATAAAGTCGGATGTTATATTTCCGGAGAATGTACAACACCATCTTTCAGATGTCTCAAGGGAGTCGTACCGTTGTATGGAAACGCGAAAATTATATCTTCGAACGACAGCGTCAATTTTACCTACAGGGGGAGATTCACCGAACCCGAACAAGCAGTAACCATCGGATATAATGCAGCACAAATGTCACACAATGCTCTCAAGTGGCTTTCAGCAAATCAAGGGGTGATTATAGGCGGAAGGACTTTCCTTTGCTGGAACCCAAAGGGCTTTAAG
>JAAZBA010000250.1 GCA_012514045.1 Clostridiales bacterium
CCTATAGGGGAGATTCCGGAAGAATCCATATATGTTCTTAACTCATCAAGAGTTGAGCGTCCATAAAGCTTTGAGCCGTATACAATCTTCGGAGATACATTGCCGCTGCTTTTGTAGGTAAAGGTATGGAGCTGTACGCCTCCATTGTCGGAAGAAATAAAACTCTCGCTGTAATCAAGCCCGGGTATCAGAGTGTGAGAGCTGTCGTAAGCAAAGGTACATGGAAGAGAAATAATAATTAAAACAGCAAGAAAAAACGCTTGAATTCTTTTATGCATTGAATTACCACCTACAAATGCTGAAATAGTTGGATTATGAAATAATTAGATAATTTAATTATATTATATCACACTTTTATATCGATATCAATATAGAAAATGTGAAGAATGGTATTTAAAATATCACTATGCTCAGGTTCTAACTGTTAAGGTTACAATAGAGCTGTTATCAAGAGTTCATAATGATATTATATATATAATGTGTGAATGGCAAACGAATGCTCTGGATACTCAAATTATGAATAAGGTCAATATATTATGTATAATAAACATCATATTAAAAATAAGCTGTATATCTATACACATTCTTTAAAGAAATTTTGAAACAATAGTTGCAATTTGGAAAAAGTGTGTTATAATAATAGTGTATTGATTGACTGCTGAGACAGATATGCCTTTTGTATTTACTTAAAGGCAATGCTGAGTATGTCGGTTTATATTGTTCAAACAGCCCGTGAATTCGGGTTTTTGATAAAAAATAAAAAAAGGAGACAGAACCATGAAGAAAATGCGCACAATTCTCGCATTGCTTCTGGCTATGATGATGGTCCTCGTTCTTTTCGCGGGCTGTTCTGATTCCGGAAGCAAAACTCCTGCCGACACATCCTCCAAAACCGAGGAGAAGGCTGAGGAGAAGAAGGAAGAAACTAAGGAGGAAGTTTCGAACTTCATCTACGACGGCGATTCTCCCATAGCTTCCGAGCCCGTAACGGTCACAATGATCTGCGGCGCCGGCGGCTCCGCTGTTAACTATGACAACATAGAAGACATGCTTTGGATCCAGGCTATTATCGATAAGTCCGGTCTTGACATGGAAGTCGAGTGTCTCGACTCCTCCTCCTACGGCGACAACATCCGTCCGAGACTGGCTGCTGCCGAGGATCTCCCCGACATTATCCAGGTTCCAGGCTTGGACACTGATCTGACATATGCCAACTCCGGTATATTCTACGATCTGACGGACTTTTTTGATGAGTATGCCTATAACCTCAAGTGGCGTTTTGAAACAAACCCCACGGTTAAAGGTCAGGCTACAACACCTGACGGCAAGATGTTCTACATCCCAGGTATCAACATGTCCGTAGACTACTGCCCGGCTATTCTTTATAACCAATTCTGGCTGCAGAAGATAGGCATGGACGCTCCCACAACAACAGATGAACTCTATGAGGTTCTCAAGGCAATGAAGGGCGTTGACTTCAACGGCAACGGAAAAGACGATGAAGTTCCTCTATTTGCCCAGACAGGTTACCTCCAGTGCTTTGGCTCATCCTGGGGACTTGACATTCAGAGAGGTTATTGGGAGAACGAAGACGGTATTGTAGAGCCTTCTTACATCTCTGAACGTTACCTTGACTACCTCCAGTACTTTAATAAGATCTACACTGAAGGTCTTATGGTTCCCGATTTTGCCTCCATCTCCGCTGACATGAATAATGAAATGGCTACAAACGACCAGTTCGGTTTCATAATGCACTACCTCAACTTCTGCCATTCTTTCTCACAGAAATACTATGCCGGCAAGGGTCAGGATTGGGATACATCCTACGGAGAGCTTGCTTGGGTGCCTCTTGAAGCTCCGCCCAAGGGTCCCTTTGGACATCAGCTTTACAACGGCAATGACCCGGTCTTCGGTTTCTGGGCTATTTCTGCGAAGTCTGAGGTCCCCGAGTACGCTTTCGCTTTCTGTGACTACCTGTACAGTGAAGAAGCCAACAACTTCATGTACTATGGTATCTATGAAAACGGCGACTACGAGATCAAAGACGGGAAAATCTATCCGGACCTTGCAAAGCGTTCTAAGGATGACTATAGCACAAGAATGGGCAATAACTTCGGCGGCTTCCCCCGTATCCTCCTTGCCGCTCACCGTGACGTTTCCTACAACTATACAATCGGCGAGTACAACGAGATACTCAACGATTACTACCGCCTCCCGGTACCGGCTGCGTTCGCTCTTCCCAAGGAAGTCGATACAGTTTCCGCATATGCCGCTGACCTTAGCACATACTGGGGTGAGAACTATGTAGCGTTTATAACCGGCACAAGACCTCTCTCTGAGTTCGATGACTACTGCGAGACACTCAAGAGTATGCACTATGAAGACATGGTTGCTGTTAAGCAGGCTGCCCTTGACAGAGTTAAAGGCAAAAACTAAGTTTGAGAACTAACGAGTAAGTTAAAGCGCGCGTCCGGAGACGGGACTCCTTGTCTCCGGACGCATAGATATATGAATCGGAAAAGGAGTGGCGAAAAGTGATAACACAGGCAAAAAAAAGCGATTGGAAAAAACGCTTCTTAAAGGCTTTGGACAGGGATAAATATCTCTTCATGCTTTTTATACCCGCGTTTTTATACTATTTTATATTCTTCTACATACCGATAGGCGGAATAGTCATCGCATTTAAAAACTATTCTCCCGGGCACGGCATCTACGGCGGTGAGTGGGTAGGTCTCAAATGGTTTATCCAGTTCTTCCAGTCTCAGTTTGCTCCGAGACTTATCAGAAACACAATTCTTATATCATTATATTCTCTTATTTTCGGCTTCCCGGTTCCGATTCTTTTCGCGATATGCGTAACTGAGATAAAGAACACAAAAGTACGCAGATCGGTCCAAACGGTCAGCTATCTGCCACACTTTATTTCCACCGTTGCCGTGGTCGGTATAATCAAGAACTTCCTTGGTGTAAACGATGGTCTTATAAACAACTTTATCGCTTTGTTCGGAGGAGAGAGAATCAATTTCCTTATGGTTCCGAAATACTTCAGAACCATATATGTTAGCTCCGGTATTTGGCAGTCCTTCGGCTTCAGCTCGATTATTTACATCGCTGCGATAACGGGTATAGACCCCACCCTGTATGAATCGGCTAAGATAGACGGTATAACAAAATTCAAGGAAGCATGGTATATCACAATCCCCATGATTTCCCAGACGATTGTTATCCTCTTTATTCTTCAGCTTGGCAGCCTAATGAGCGTCGGATTTGAAAAGGTATTCCTACTCTACAACTCTGCCATATATGAAACCGCCGATGTAATATCCACCTATGTATACAGAAAAGGTATTGAGTCCAACTCATTCTCTTTCTCCGCAGCGGTTGGTCTCGTAAACTCAGTTATTAACTTTGCGTTCGTCTATGTTTCCAACATGATTTGCCGCAAAGTTA
>JAAZBA010000282.1 GCA_012514045.1 Clostridiales bacterium
ACCGCTTGTCTGCTGGGCAGTAATCTGCTTGTTGAACTGAGCGATATCAGAAGCCGTCATAATGAGCTTGTCTGCCTCTTTAACTGACTTGAGCCAGTATGCGGCGCTGTACATTTCTTCGGTGACATCGGGAACTATTTGTTCTTCGATATCTTTTTTCTTGCCTGCAAAATTACATCCGGAAAATGTTGCCATTATTATTAATACTGTAAGCAGCAGTGAAATAGCTGCGATTGTTTTTCTTTTCATCGGTTTATCCTCCCAATTCATGGTGATTGTGTAGTATGGGACAATCACTATTATATCACGGTCAAACCCTTTATGCAACAGTTTGTTGAATTTTCTGAAGCAATTAAGGAAATTGTAAGATTTGTATGTTGTTCAAACAGTGAATGTGTGTTATAATAAATCAGTTTAAACGATAACAGAAGGAGTCCGAAAATGCGACATATAATCAGTCTTGATGAGATGACGATGGATGAATGGCACTCACTTTATTCTGTTTGTGAGCAGATAATGGCGCATCCCGAGGATTTTTCCGATAGATGCCGCACCAAGATTATGGCATCGCTGTTTTACGAGCCGAGCACAAGAACAAATCTTTCACATCAGGCGGCTATGCTCAGGCTTGGCGGTTCCGTTATCGGTTTTTCTGATCCACAGGTGTCCAGCGTTTCCAAGGGCGAAACGTTAAAGGACACCATTATTATGGCCTCCACATATGCTGACGTGGTTGTTATGCGTAATCCAAAGGAGGGAGCTGCCCTTGCGGCGTCACTTTATTCCTCGGTTCCGATTATAAGCGCAGGCGACGGAGGCCATTTGCATCCCACACAGACTTTGACGGACTTGACCACAATTACACGTTACAGGGGAAGCATCGACGGTATCAACATAGGATTCTGTGGTGACCTTAAGAACGGCAGAACGGTTCATTCGCTGATCAGCGCTTTGGTGAAGTTTGAAAACGTGAATTTTTACCTCATATCTCCACGAGAGCTGACGATACCCGATTTTGAGCGCCGTCTTTTGAAGGAGCATAACTGTAAATTCTTTGAGATCACGGGACTTGATCCTATTATACCGGTTCTGGATGTTTTGTATATGACACGCATTCAGCGCGAGCGTTTTGTTGACCCGCTGGAGTACGAGCGTCTCAAGGGTGTGTATATCTTGGACAAAGGAAAGATGACAAGAGCCAAAAAAGACATGATAGTGCTTCATCCATTGCCTAGAGTTGATGAAATCTCGGGGGAGATAGACGATGACCCGAGGGCAGGCTATTTTGAACAAGCCCGCTGCGGTATGTTCATCCGTATGGCGCTGATACTGCATGTGCTGGAGTCGGGGAGAATACGTCCCGAAAAACTGGCGGCGAAAGAACAGCCCCAGCTCTGCCATAACAGCCGCTGCATCACCCAAACGGAGAAGTATCTGCCTCCAATGACAGGAATTAACGGCGACAAAACGGTGTGTGCTTACTGTGATAAGGAAATATAGTGTATGGCAAAGATATATCTAAAGCCCGGCGAGGAGGACAGACTGCTTGAAGGTCACCTCTGGGTTTACTCAAATGAAAATGAAAAGATTTTAGAGGACGGAAGCGATATTGCCGATGTGTTCACATCCTCCAACCGTTTCATAGGCCGCGGCTGTTACAGCGCTGGAAACGCTATCTGCTGCA
>JAAZBA010000289.1 GCA_012514045.1 Clostridiales bacterium
CGAAAACGCAATTTCGGACGATGTAATTGTATAAAACTCAGAGGCATCTATATATACATCCGGTAACTCCAGCTTATATCTGCCGTTTATAAACGTGAAACTGAATTTGATATTTGCCGATAACAGTGTTTTTTTCACTTTATAGACAGTCGTATATAAATTCGTATTGAGTTGTTTTTCTGATTCACATTCAGGCCAAAGGTTCTGTGCGATTTTCCACTTTGCTGCCTTGCTGTTCAAATTTTGCAGCATAAAGGCGAAAAGCTCCTCTGTCTTTGAGGTGCGCCATTTGACTGCTTCCCCGCTTCCCGCTCCATATACCGATAATCTTCCGAAACAATATATCCGCCCATTATCCTCCGGCGTTTGAGATTTGACCGGCTGTGGTTTCACTTTTTTCAGCCTTGCCACAGCCTGTTCGATATCGTCTGAAGAAAACGGTTTTAGTATGTAATCAATTGCGTTAACCCGAAAGGCTTCAAGAGCATATCTGTCATAAGCGGTAACGAATACGATTTCCGTATCAATGCCCAAATCTATGATTTTTCCCGCAAGTTCCAGTCCGGTCATATCGGGCATATCTATATCGAGAAATGCGACGTCCGGCCGCAGGCTTTGCATCTCTTCAAGGGCACTCGCTGCGCTCTGAAAAGCCCCGACAATGTGTATCTGATCGGTTTTTTCAAGAAAAAGTCTTAGTACGTCAAGCGCGGGTCTTTCATCATCAACGATAATTGCGTTGAACATCTATTACGTCACCCCCTATGCAATAGATTCCGGTATTACTATTGTAACAATAGTTCCTTTGCCTTCTTCGCTCTGAATATCAAGCTGCGCGCCTTTCCAGCCCCTGATACGTCTGCTTGCGTTGAAAAATCCGACCCCATCATTTGCATATTCGCTGTTTCTTAATTGATTGAGCTTTTCCTCCGACATCCCTATTCCTGTATCACTAACACTTATGATAACGGTTCCCCGGCTTTTTTTCGCTGATATCCTGATTGTTCCGCCGATGTCTTTTTTACACAGACCATGCTTTATCGCGTTTTCCACAAAAGGCTGAAGGCAAAACGAAGGTATTTCCATGTCCAGAAGCTCCGGTTCTATATCATATTCTACGTTGATTCGCTCGCCGAAACGGGCTTTTTCTATTTCAACGCATGTTTTAGTCAATTCAATTTCTCTCACCAGCGGTACCAACATCGATTTAATGTCAACATCAAATATGTACCTTAAAAATTTGCTGAAATTAACAAGCAGATTCGCTGCCCTCTCGCTGTCCGTATAGCAAAACGAAACAATCGTGTTGATTGCGTTATATATAAAATGGGGTTTGATCTGCGCCTGCAGAAAAGCAAGCTCATTTCTGGTTGCTTTTTCATTGAAACTGATCATAGCCGTAAGATTCTCCTGGCTGAATTTAATCAATACTTCAGCCAAAAGATATGAGCAGAGAAATATAAAACACGCGACGAAAATTTCCATGGGCATATTACCGATCAAATTCCCTGTTAAATATATCTTGACGCCGGGCAATAAAACTGCTATCACGCTAAGCAGAGCAATCCGACGGGTTAGTATCACATTAGAAAAAATGGTCGAAGCAAAAATGGGAAAAATGTAAGAACACAGCAGAACTTTTGATAAGTCATGAGTCATTGTAAGATAGAGTGAAAAGATTATAAAAAGAGAAAGCGACAAATATTCCTTTGCCGGAAGCGGAAAACGAGCGGAGCGAACACAAATATCTACCACAGTATTTATAACTAAAAATCCTATCGCAGGTAAAATGATATAGTTCCGCAGATAAACATCGGGAGGCCAGGCGAGAATGCTTCTGGCCGCAAAATACCAGACCACGTGCGCAAGAACGATAAGGGCCGCCGTTATATGACCGACTTTTACAATATATCCGCACCATTTACTTAAATCTATCGGTGCTGCCTTGATACCCATGTAATCTCCGGATATCTCATCATGTGCAATATTAGTGTGTGAGTTTGACAAGTTATAAAAATGCCGCGGCAACCCGCAATGCGGGCAGTGTTCCGCACGGTCTGATATCTTCCTGGCGCATTCGGGGCAAGTTATGATTGCCATATAAACCAACTCGTTTCGACTTTTATCGAATTGATTATAAGCTAAAACCGCCGATATTACCATTAACTTCAGAAAGACAATAAAAATATTGCGCCCAAACAGACTCGGTCTGCTTTGCATAGCCCGTTTACCGGGTCATCTGAGCCTATATCTGTTTACCCGGGAATAAAGGAAAACGCTGCTTTTCAAATATCTTTACCCCTCCGCACCCGTAGGGGTGAACTGCGTTCACCCGCTGTCTCCCCCGTCCTGTCGGGCTAATTTAAATGCCTCCGCCGTTAAATTGGTGTAGGATAAAAGCTCCTTCTCATGAATCTATCAGCGATGCTGATTGATGATCCCCGTGAGCGGCGTCCGTATATGGTAGTTCCAAGTTTCGTGCTGTATCTTAATATACGCAGAAAGACTGCACAAAAGGGTTTTTTCCCTCGGTGCAGTCTTTCGATATAGCAAAGAACTACAACTGTAGCTTATGGAGAGTTATACGGCCTTATGTTATACCACAACGAGATAAAACGGGGAACTACAACCTTAGTCTCCTCCGGGTTTCTCAACAAAAAGCTATACCACAAC
>JAAZBA010000007.1 GCA_012514045.1 Clostridiales bacterium
AACGCTATAATATCAATTGACGTTTTACGCAGGAAGTGGTATAATCAGTATGGTAAATTATGCTGCATATAGGAGCAAAGCCATGATCGATTTAAACTTGCAGGTAAAGAAAACGATATATTTGGCGGGGATCGGCGGTGTCTCCATGAGCTCGCTGGCGCTTACACTTATACATATAGGTCACAATGTTCGCGGATACGATAGGACCGAAAACGAGTATATAAAAGTCCTTCGCGACAAGGGCGTGAAAATATACATAGGAAACGGCTCAGAAGGAATAGAGGGAAGCGACATTGTGATACGCACCGTCGCTGTAAAGCTTGACGCCCCGGAGATGATAAAAGCGAAAGCTCTGGGAATCCCGATATACACCAGAGCCGAAGCCTGGGGGCTTATCATGAGCGAATACAGGTGCAGAGTCTGTATTTCCGGTACCCATGGCAAGAGCAGTACCACCGGCTTTTGTACCCATATCGCTCTGAAGGCGAAACTTGATCCATTTGTTATGATAGGGGCGAATCTCCCGGAAATCGGAGGATCCCTCAGGCTTTCGGAGGAGCGGGAGATGTTTATTGCCGAAGCCTGCGAATACTATAACTCATTTCTGTCTTTTCGCCCCACCGTCGCTGTTATAAACAGTATTGATATGGATCACCCGGATTTCTTTCGTGATCTTGAGGACGTTAAGTCCTCCTTCCGCCGCTTTGCCGGTATGATTCTCCCGGGAGGCGCTGTGGTGGCAAACTTCGATAATAAAAACACCCGTGACACCCTTGAAGGTATCGACACCCTTTGGTTCGGTGTTCACGGAGGAGACATAACGGCGAAGGACATAACCTATGTCAGAGGCTTTCCGGAGTTTAGTCTTGTGATATTGGGGAAAGACTGCGGACGTGTAAAGCTGAGAGTCCCGGGAGAGCATAATCTTTACAATGCCCTTGCCGCCGCCGCCGCCATGTACGCCGCGGGAATATCTGCGGGTGATATAACCGCCGGACTTGAAGACTACAGAGGTATCAGACGGCGCTTTGAAATAAAGGGTGAGGTCAACGATGCTCTTGTGGCGGAAGACTATGCCCACCACCCTTCAGAGCTTGAGGCGATCATAAAAACGGTGTCCGGCATGGACTTTGAAAAGGTCATAGCTGTGTTCCAGCCTCATACTTTTTCCCGGACAAGGGAGCTCTATGACGATTTCGTGCGGGTACTGATAATGTGCGATAAGCCTGTTATCCTGCCCACATTCGCAGCAAGGGAGACGGACAGAAGAGGGATTGATGAGCATACCTTGGCAAACGAAGTTGCAGGAGTGTATCTTGACACCTTTGAGCGGGCGGAAGAATACATAAGAATGAATGCTAAGGAAGGCGATTTAGTGCTTATACTGGGAGCAGGAGATGTGGAAAAGCTTTCGAATATGTTGACTAAAAAACCATATTAAACAATAACCATATATAACAATACTGATTTGGAGGAATGAAAAATGTTGGAGAAAGCCGTTAATTTTACAAGCGACCTCGCGAGAGGCGCGGTACACAAAGGCATAGAGCTCTATGAAAACCGTGAGATGTACAAAAATAGGATGATTGACGCCTCAAAGGCGGCATACGACAGATTCACAAGTCTTGACTGCTGTGATCTGGCGTTGATAAAGGTGGCGGTACTGTCCCTGGGTGTGTCTTTAGGCGCGTATTTTTCCAGGAGACTAAGGAAACTAGTCCCTGTGTTTCTGGCGATTTCCGCTGCGATCTCAATATACCTTATCATCAAAGCTTTTATCTGTGATGAAGACTGAGGTGGTACGGCATGAGACTGTACATAAAGCAGAGGATATTCTCACTTGGTGACA
>JAAZBA010000108.1 GCA_012514045.1 Clostridiales bacterium
CACCTTCGACATCTCGCTTCGTGATCCGACGCTGTTCTATCCCATCCTCCGTGCAGAGAGCAGGGAGAGTTTTGAACGGCTTATGGAACGCTTCCCACAGCCGGAAAAAGCCGCACAGGAGCCTGTAGCTGTGGAAACGGAAACTGCTCCTGACTACCACACCGAGACGGTTGCTGTCTATCCGGCAGAGGAAAACCATCTTCCGTATGATGTAGTAATTGAAACCCTGCATATTGACGAGTCGGAGCCGCCTGCGCAGAACTTCCGTATCACAGACGATGATCTGGGCGTCGGCGGTGAGAAAGCCAAGTTCCGTATGAACATGGACGCAATCAAGCTCCTGAAGGAACTGGAAGCTGACGGCAGGCAGGCAACGCCCGAACAGCAGGAGGTGCTTTCCCGCTATGTAGGCTGGGGCGGCCTTGCAGACGCTTTTGATGAAAGCAAGGACAACTGGAAGAATGAGTTTGCCGAACTGTATGCCGCACTCTCCCCGGAGGAATACGCCGCCGCGAGAGCGTCTACCCTTAACGCTCATTACACCAGTCCTACGGTCATCCGCGCCATCTATGACGCGGTGGAGAATATGGGCTTCCAGACGGGCAACATTCTGGAGCCGTCTATGGGCGTCGGCAACTTCTTCGGGATGCTCCCGGACAGCATGGCTTCCAGTAAGCTCTACGGTGTGGAGCTGGACAGTCTTACAGGACGCATCGCAAAACAGCTTTACCCAAAAGCTGATATCACCGTTGCAGGCTTTGAAACGACAGAAAGAAAAGACTTCTTCGATCTTGCCGTCGGCAACGTGCCTTTCGGACAGTATCAGGTAAATGACAGAGCTTTCGATAAGCTCGGTTTTTCTATTCACAACTACTTTTTGGTGCGACTCGTTCCTAAGTGAAAAGCTTAGGTGCAAATTTTGAAAGGTAGGTGAAACAAAACATTTGCAAACTAACAATTCGATTGGTGGAATGACGGGGTAACGTCCTGAAACGCCAACCTTAATACTCCGACTGGCTCTGCTCAAAAGGCAGATGTTCAGAAGCTCGGTGAAGTCGGCAGAGAGCCACCGTCTTGCAGTTGTGAAAACAGATGCAACGAAAGCTGTCCAGCGGTGGATGGTGTAGCCTATATGCCGGAGGTCTAAAAAATATCTATGGTGAGAATGACCGTAAAAGGTCTGACGAATCCTCGAATGTAAGGGTCTATAAGTAGGCTGTATAGAAATGTGCAGTTATCCAAATGGATAGTATGTGGGGAAAAGTAAGAATCGAAGATATGAAATTCCCTATGCCGTTACAGGCGGTATCAAGCGTACAGGCTCAGAGGGGACACCTACGGGTATATGTATAGATAGAATTGTTGGAACGAGGAAAGTAGAAAAGCTAACCAAAGGTTAGTTAGCGCAGGAAATCATAACTGCGTGAGTTTTCTGTGAGAGCGATGGCACGACTGTTGATGTTCCTGTAATGGGAACGGAGGAACAGCCATTAGCCGTTTATGATTTTCAAATAATAACAAAGTAAACATTCACAGCTTCGAGTATGACAAAGAAAATCAAATCCGAAAGGAGGAGATGCCTGTGACAACTATGAAGCAGAAAAAGAACTCAAAAATACGACATTTGGAGTATTATGACTTGCAAAATACGCTTGACACATTGTATGCAGATAGCGGGCGTGGGAAGATTTTTACTAATCTTATGCCACTCATTGAGAGCGAGGAAAACATTCGCCTTGCTTATCGAAATATAAAACGCAATTCTGGAAGCAATACAAGCGGAATAGACAGGCTGACGATTAAGGATATTGAAAAGATACCCGAAACAAAGTTTGTTGAAATTGTGAGAAAGAAACTCCAATGGTATAAACCCAAAGCGGTAAAGAGAGTTGAAATTCCAAAACCGAACGGAAAATTAAGACCGCTCGGTATCCCTGCGATATGGGATAGGATAGTCCAACAATGTATTCTGCAAATCCTTGAACCTATCTGTGAAGCTAAATTCAGCGACAGAAGTAATGGGTTTCGACCTAACAGGTCGGCAGAACACGCCATTGCACAAGCATATGCGCTTATGCAAAAATCTCATCTACACTATGTTGTGGATATTGATATTAAAGGATTCTTCGATAATGTCAACCATAGCAAGCTGATGAAGCAGATGTGGAATATGGGAATACAGGACAAAAAGTTGCTATGTGTGATTAAAGAGATGCTAAAAGCTCCGATTGTTTTGCCAAACGGCGAAATAATTTACCCACAGAAAGGAACTCCGCAAGGCGGAATCCTATCACCGCTACTGTCTAACATTGTTCTTAATGAACTGGACTGGTGGATAGTAAGCCAGTGGGAGAAACAACCCGCCCATAATGTTCGTGACCACATCACGAAAACCGGAGCAATCCACAGAGGGCGAGCTTATGACGCATTTCGAAAATCGGGATTAAAAGAAATGCACATGGTGAGATATGCTGACGATTTTAAGATATTTTGCTCTACCAGAAAAGAAGCCGACAGAGCATATCATGCAACGAAGGCGTGGCTTCAGGAGCGATTGAAGCTGGAAATCAGCGAAGAAAAATCTAAAATCGTTAATCTGAAAAAGGGCTATTCTGAATTTCTTGGGTTCAAGCTTACTCTTATGAAAAAAGGGGCGTCCTATGTTGTTAAATCGCATATATGCGACAAAGCAAAACGCCGAGAAACGGACAAACTGAAAGGTCAAATCAAAAAGATAGCACATCCCCAAAATAACGAGGAACGAGCTACTCTTATCAACGAGTACAATTCTATGGTTATGGGTATGCACAACTATTTTCAGATTGCGACCTGCGTGAGTTCGGATTTCGCAGATATGGGGCGAGAAGTTGATGTTGTGAAATTAAGCCAATTAAAGCGAAAGGCGCTTTCCACAAAAGGAGAGTACAAAGGATTTTTGTTCATTGAAAAGAAGTACGGAAAAAGCAAACAAATCCGATTCTATAGTGGCAAGCCTTTGATACCAGTTGCTTATGTTAAGCACAAAAATCCAATGTGGAAGAAAAAATCGGTATGCAAATACACACCAGAGGGCAGACGAGAAATTCATAAAAATCTCGGCATAGATACCAGAACAATGCTTCTACTTATGAGAGCAAAGGAAATTGGTCGAAGTGTTGAGTATATGGACAACCGAATTTCTCTCTATGTGGCGCAATATGGAAAATGTGCAATTACAGGACAAATACTGGAATTACACGAAATTCATTGTCACCACAAAAAGCCTGTAAGTCAAGGCGGAAACGATAGATACGAAAACTTGATTATTTTACACAAGGATATACACCGATTGCTGCACGCAACAAAAGAAGAAACAGTCAAGGCTTACCTCTCACAACTACAGCTCACCTACAAACAAAAGGCGAAGCTGAACAAACTACGCCAACTAGCAAATATGCAAGCCATCTAATATTAAAATGAGTTTCTTTACTGCTCGAACATTGTAAGTTTACTTTAGTTAATACCGAATCATAAACGGTGGAACGCCGTGTGCGGTGAAAGTCGCATGCACGGTGTGGAGCGGGGGAAAATCCGAAGATAACCTCAAAGGATTACCTATCGCTATCAAAAGCCTTAGATCAGGTGCGTCCGGGCGGCGTGGTGGCGTTCGTTACCTCCCGCTATACCATGGACGCCAAGGACAATGCTGCAAGGAAGTATATCGCCCAGAGAGCGGACTTCCTGGGCGCGATCCGCCTTCCGAACAACGCTTTCAAAGCAAACGCCGGTACGGATGTCGTCAGCGATATAATCTTTTTACAAAAAAGAGACCGCCCCATCGACATTGAACCCGATTGGGTACACCTGGGACAAAATGTTGACGGCTTTGCCATCAACAGCTACTTCGTGGACAATCCCGAAATGGTGCTGGGAAGGCAGACTTCGGAGAGTACGCAGTATGGCAGACAGGATTTTACCGTAGAGCCGTATGAAGGTCTCGACCTCGGAACACAGCTCAGCTATGCCATTAAGAATATCCGCGGCACTTATACGGAAGCGGAGCTGCCCGATCTGGGCGAAGAGGAAGCGCTTGTGGAATCCATTCCCGCAGACCCGGATGTAAAGAACTTTTCCTATGCCATTGTGGACGGGGAACTTTATTACCGTCAGAACAGCGTCATGATAAAGCCCGATCTGAACGCTACCGCAAAAGAGCGAGCAAAAGGCATGGCAGAACTTCGTGACTGTGTGCAGAAGCTCATCGGTCAGCAGATGGACGGCTTTATCTCAGATGAAACGATCCGGCAGACACAGGCGGAGCTGAACACCCTCTACGACAGCTTCACCGCCAAATACGGG
>JAAZBA010000362.1 GCA_012514045.1 Clostridiales bacterium
CCCCCGGGGCGTACGCCTGTTGATACCAGGTATGTGACTGAGGATAAGCGGGAAAATGTCTATATGTTTATGCGAAGGCTGTTCTCCCGCGGCCGTCAGGGATATGTTGTATGTCCTTTGATTGATGACGGAGGGGATGAAAACGAAAGCCGGAAATCAGTGGAGAAGTACGCCGATGAGCTTAAACGCAGTGTTTTCCCTGAGTTTAACGTGGAAATTCTCCATGGCAGAATGAAATCCGAGCAGAAAGACGACATAATGCGCCGATTCGCATCGGGTGAGATTACTCTTCTTGTTTCCACGACGGTTATCGAAGTGGGAGTAAACGTACCCAATGCCGCTATAATGGTTATAGAAAACTGTGAACGTTTCGGCTTATCCCAGCTTCACCAGCTGAGGGGGCGCGTGGGTAGAGGAAACCACAAATCCTATTGCGTGCTGTTCTCACAGTCCGAATCGGAAGACACAAAGCGGCGTATCGAGGCGATGTGCAACACAAACGACGGCTTCAAAATCGCCGAAGCGGATCTTGCCTTGAGAGGTCCCGGCGATCTGCTGGGTGAACGTCAATCCGGACTCCCAGCAATGCGGCTTGCAACTTTGGGCAGTGATATTGAGCTGATGACTTCCGCCTCGGCGGAAGCGAAAAGGATACTGAGTGAAGATCCCACGCTTACAAGCCCCGGACACAGGCTCCTGCGGGAGTATGTGGAGGGAATGATTGAAAAGATAGATAATAGATAAGAATAAAAGATGTAAAAAAACAATTAAGGGACTTTCACTGCACGAGTTTGTTAAAGTCCCTATTTTAATAATTGATCTATCCTTTCAGGCCTTCTGTTATGGCTCCGCGGACCCAAAGGATATACTTCGCGGTGTCCAAAGGGTTGATGCCCCTGCGGCGGGTCGTATTCCCCATTTCAATCGGGCACTCTCTGTAAGACGCCTGTGAAGCAGTCATAAACCCTTGGCCGGCGGAGGCGATCTTCAGCTCTTGGGAATAATTAAGGGATGTAGCCACCGGGAGTATTCCCTCGGCTACAAAAGTTCCTGCCTTTATCACGGGGCTGTCAAGTTCGCCGCGCATGGCGATAAAGTCCCCTATCACACGTCCCGACAGCTCTTCCGGTACCGTCACCCTTACTTTTAGCATGGGTTCAAGCAGCGTTGTGCCTATTCTTGAAAGTCCGTCCATAATCCCCATTGGAGTCGCCACAATGAAATCCAGGGGATGGGTATGCACAGTATGATGAGATCCGCCCACAAGCGTAATAGCGATATCGGTTACCTCCCAGCCGTACATCCCCTGCTTCAGAGCATCGGGAATAGCCTGACGCACCTGATGCTGATATCTGTAGTATATTCTATCATCTCTGACTGTGGATTCAAAGATTACGCCGCTGCCTCGCGGTCTCGGCTCCATTTTAAGCTCTATCACAGCCCAGCAGGGCTTTGGCATTGTATAGTCAGCATATCCATAACCGGAAGAAGAAATTGTTTCCTTATATATAACACTGGGAGGTCCAAAGATGACTTCAAGGTCATATCTGTCCCTCAGCAGACTTCCGATTATTTCAAGCTGGATCCTTCCCATTATATTTACGCAAAGCTCACGCTCCGTGGGTTCCCACTCAACCCCCAGCATGGGATCCTCGTCGGACAGCTCCCGAAGCGCGGAGGCAAGCGCCGGGTACTGAGACTTATCTTCAGCTATCGCCTGCACCTTCAGAAGAGGCGACGCTATTTCGCAGCTTCTCAGCCTGTCCAGAGCCCGTCCTATCACGTCACCAGAGCGTATGTCTCCAAGACCGTACAGAACAGCGATGTCTCCCGTCTTTACCTCTCCAATATCCGTGTTATTTCCGGCGTTTCCGCTTCGTATCTGGGAGATCTTGCCTTCAAACTCCCTGTTTGCAAGCTTCACGGAATCACGGCTTCGCAGCGTACCGGAAAACATACGTACATGAGCGGCTCTTCCCATCTTTTTATCATGCTCAAGCTTATACACTATGCCGGAAGGCTCACTGTCATCGTTCTCATGGGGAGACGGCAGGTAGTCCTTTATGGCTTTTACAAGGGAGTCAATCCCCTCCCCTTTAAGCGCAGAACCGGAAAGCACGGGGAATAGGCGACATTCTTTCGTCAGCCTCCGCACCGTTTTCTTCAGTTCATCCTCTGTCGGTGTAATGCCGGACAGGTACATGTCCTCCATCTTTTCGTTGCGCTCAGCCGCAAGTTCGAACAGGTCATCGTTCATTGTGAAAAAGTCTGTTGAAAACCGCTCTCTCAGCTCCTCTGTCACATCATCCGCATCCGCTCCGAGACGATCTGTTTTGTTGATAAAAACAATGGTCGGCACCTCAATCGTCCTGAGCGCTTTCCACAGCACCTCTGTCTGAGCCTGTATGCCTTCAACAGCGCTTAAGACCAGCACCGCCCCGTCCAGAGCAGTCAAAGCACGCTCAACCTCCGATATGAAATCGGCATGGCCGGGCGTGTCAATGATGTTTATCTTTATTCCGTCGGCATCAAACGACGCTCTTGCGGAGCGTACCGAGATACCTCTCGCTCTCTCCACTTCAAGGGAATCGGTGGAGGCAGTGCCATCGTCTACGCTTCCCAGGCTTCGTTTTTCGCCGTACATATAGAGCATGCGCTCGGTGATTGTAGTCTTGCCCGCGTCAACATGGGCAAGAATACCGATATTTCGTATATTATTCATCGTAAATATTCGAGTAGTAGTCGGCAATAAGTAAATCCACCATCATTCCGTAGCTCTTCGTGCCTTCCTCCTGACTCATAACCTTCAAGTATGTGTCATTTATCTTTTCGCCTTTTTCCGTCATTTTGCCTTCGTACTTTTTTATATTCTCGTTGAGCTGAATAAGATCCCGCCGTAAAAGATCCTCGACACCGACGGATATTTCGTTTGCCGCGTCGCGGTCCTCGGCGTACAATGCATTAATACAGTAGCGATACGCCATGAAGTAGCCGGCGTAATTTGCTCTCCTGTCCTGGTTTTCTCTGCAGGCAAGGTACGCTACGAAATTTGCCTCATCCTCTGACGCCACGCCGAGACGATGAGCCATTTCGTGTGCCATGTGGAACATTATCCCCGGAGCCGGGGTATCAGGGTTAACGATCGCTTCGCCGGTAAAGGGGAAATATATACCGGCTATGCCGAATTTAGACATAATCTTCCAATACTTGAGAGGCTTCGCCGGAGCATA
>JAAZBA010000241.1 GCA_012514045.1 Clostridiales bacterium
ACCGTATTTCGCGGTTTTAAATACATCTGAAAGAGGAAAGCAATGGATCCGTATAAGGTTCTAGGAGTATCTCGCGATGCGAGCGAAGATGAGATTAAAAAAGCCTACAGAGAACTTGCCAGAAAGTATCATCCGGACAATTATGTAAACAATCCACTCGCCGATTTGGCAAGCGAGAAGATGAAGGAAATCAATAAAGCCTACGACATGATCAATAAGGAGGGAAGCGGCCAGAGTTCCGGTTCTTACGGGAACTATTCTGGCTATAACAGGGACTATAACGCTGGCTCTTCCTACACAGGCTACAACACAAGCTCCCCGGAATTTGCCCGTGTGCGGCAGATGATTGTTATGGGCAACCTGGTGGGAGCGGAGCAGCTCCTCCAAAGTTCGTCGAACCGCAACGCCGAGTGGCATTTCCTAATGGGAAGTCTTAATGTGAAGCGGGGATGGTACGATGAAGCCAGAACGTATATTCAGACCGCTGTATCCATGGAGCCTAGCAATCTTGAATACAGAAACGCCTTGTCAAGTCTAAATAACATGGGAATGATGTACCGTCAAGGCGGCGGCATGAGTTCAATGAGTACCTGCGACTGCTGTTCATCATTGCTGTGCGCCGACTGCTGCTGCGAATGCATGGGTGGCGACTTAATTCCATGTTGCTAATAAGTTAAAATGGAAAAATCAAGAAAAATAGCCATACCGGCTATAATCGGCGCGTTGGAGCTTGTGCTTCTGTATATATCAGGATTTATGCCCACAATGAGGCTGGCTCTTGTGGCGATAGCGGGACTTCTCAATGCGACAATTGTGATAGAATGCGGAGCGAAAAGCGCTCTTGTGGGATACGTGGCTGTGTCAATATTGTCGTCTATTCTGTCACCGGACAAGGGAAATACTATTTTGTACGCTTTATTTTTGGGGCTGTACCCAATAATCAAGTGCTATATCGAGAGGATCCGCCGTCTTGCACTTGAGTGGATTCTGAAAATATTATTATTTAACATTGTATTGGCAATTGTGTATTACACTTTCGCCGCTTTATTTACAGAGGTTTTGACATTCAAAGGGCTTGCGATTTGGTTGGTGGTACCACTTGCCAACATAGTGTTTATCATCTACGATATCGGGCTTACAAAGCTAATTACATACTACAACCGCCGACTTCGTGGGCGGATATTCAGGATAAGATAACATGAAAGGAAATCTGTAAATGATAAAGAGCATGACAGGCTACGGCCGTGCCAGCGAAACCTTTGAGGGTGTCACAATCACGGTGGAACTGAAGAGCGTAAACAACCGCTATTTGGACTGTACGGTAAAAGCCGGGAGACAATACCTGTTCCTTGAAGAACCGGTTAAGAAAGCCACCTCGGGAGTGGTATCAAGGGGAAGGCTGGATATATTCGTGACCGTGGACGAGTCAAACTCAGAGGACACGTATGTAAAACTTAACAAGAATATCTTTGAAGCATACCTTACAAGCTTTCGTAAGATGTGCGCTGACTATAACCTGAGAGATGACATATCGGTTACATCTATTGCCCGATTTCCAGACGTTGTTGAGATAATAAAGGGCGATACCGACATAGAAAAGCTTACATCAAATGTGCTCATTGTTCTATCAAAAGCTCTTGACGACTTCAACACCATGCGCATACATGAGGGCGAGCAGATGAAGCAGGATATTAAAAGCCGCGCGGAAACAATTGAAAAGCTGGTGGATGACGTAATAAAACGTGCCCCTGACAGTGTAAAGGCTTACAGACAGAGGATTGAGGAGACCATGAGAGAGCTCCTGGCGGGAGCGAGATACGATGAGACAAGGCTGCTAATGGAAACCGCCCTTTACGCCGACCGCTGCTGTGTTGACGAGGAAACGGTGAGACTTCAGAGCCATATCGCTCAGCTCTACGATATCCTTGAGCGTGACGAACCCGTTGGCAGAAAGCTCGATTTTCTTCTGCAAGAGTTTAACCGTGAGGTAAACACCATCGGCTCAAAGTGCGTGGACATAGATATAACCTCAAATGTGCTAGAAATCAAAGCAGAGCTTGAAAAAATACGCGAACAGATACAGAATATTGAATAGTATAAGGTGCGATGAGAGATGAAACTGATTAACATAGGCTTCGGCAACATGGTATCGGCGGGAAGACTGATTGCGATAGTAAGCCCGGAATCCGCCCCCATCAAAAGAATAATTCAGGAGGCAAGAGAAAAAGGCGTGCTCATCGATGCCACTTATGGCAGAAGAACAAGGGCTGTGATTGTCATGGACAGCGACCATGTGGTGCTGTCCGCCATACATCCTGAGACCGTGGCAAACAGAATTTATGACCGTGACAGTACCTCCGATGACAGTGTGGAAGAAGATGAAGAGGAAGATGATTAAAAGAGGGAATCTCATAGTAATCTGTGGTCCATCCGGTGTTGGTAAGGGTACGGTGGTAAAGAAGCTCCGTGAGCTCAAAGAGTTTTACTTCTCCGTTTCTGTCACCACAAGAGCCCCCAGAGAGGGAGAAGTAAACGGTGTGGATTATGTCTATGTAACCGTGCCAGAGTTCCAGGAAATGATAGACAATAATATGCTTCTTGAGCATGCGGTTTATGCCGATACATACTACGGCAGCCCCAGGGCTCCGGTTGAGGAAAACCTTGCGGCAGGATTTGATGTGCTGCTGGAAATCGAGCTTGATGGCGCAAGACAGATAAAAAAGAGCATGCCTGAGGCAAAGACAATATTTATCCTTCCTCCTTCAATAGAGGTGCTTGAGTCAAGGCTTAGAAGCAGAGGAACGGAGACCGAAGAAAAAATCGTTAAGCGGCTGAAGCGGGCGGAATATGAGCTGAGCTGCGCAGATGAGTTCGACTACTGTGTGGTAAACGATGTAGCGGAACGAGTAGCGAAAGAAATACTTGAAATAATAAATAACATTTAGAATAAGGAGCATAAATATGCTTACCCCTTCAATGAACGAGCTATTAAAGAGAATAAGGAACAGATACCTTCTTGTAAATGTGGCGGCTCAGGTAGCCAGAGAAATCGCTCATGATGCAGAGGAAAATGATATCCCCCTTGAGGAGAAGCCTGTAACGCTGGCGCTCCATAAAATTGCCGAAGGCAAAGTAAAAGTTGTAATGGAAGAGAATAAGGTTGAGGAGCCAGTGTTGAAGATTCCCGAGGAGGATGAAGCGCTGCAATGACTGATTCTCGCTTAGAGGAGAGAATCGACAGTCTTTCAAGGAAAACTGTCCGCGTCTGTGTCGACAGCATAACGCTGTCGGCAGACAGACTTTATGAATATCTCGTAACGGAGGAAATTTCAGGACAAAACGGTAAAGGGATGAAACTTTGTCCCGGTATGCGTGTAGCCGTGCCTTTCGGAAGAGGCAATGTAATCAGGGAGGCTATTGTTATATCCCTGCAGGACGGTCAGCCAACAGGGGAGCGGAAGCTCAAGTTTATACAAAATGTGCTGGATACAGAACCTCTGCTTGATGAGGAATCCCTCAGACTTGCCGCCCACCTCCGCCGAAGGCTACATTGCCCATTCTACACCATCGTCAGAGCGATGCTTCCCGCAGGAGTGTGGTATCGCCTTCAGGTCAAATACCGTCTGTCGGAAAAACCGGTGAATCTGGGAGCGGAGATAAGCATCGAGGAGTTGGCGCTGCTTGAAGTGCTGAAAAACGTCCGGGAGCCAATGCTTCTTAGGGAGATTGAGGAGCTGGTGCCGTCAATTCAGGAGAAAACACTTCGGAAGCTGACTGCCGACGGAATACTGGAATGCATTGCCGAATCCGACACGACGGTGAAGGATAAAACCTCAAAACTCATACTGCCGACGGAAAAAGCGGAGGAGTGCTTTGAAGAGGGAATATGCACCCTAAGGAGCGCGCCCCAAAGAAAGGTGCTTGAGTTCCTTCGTTCCGCAGGCGCATCCAGTGCGAAAGAGATAATGTACTATACCGGAGTAAGCGAAAGCCCCATAAGGACACTTTTGAAGGGTAAATACCTGAGACAGGAGCAAATTGAGGTTTTCAGACGTCCGGAGTTTGTAAGGACAGATAGAAAGGCAATAACCTTAAACGAAACACAGAACATAGCCTTCAAGGGACTAAAAGAGCTTGCCGACCAAAAACATAACAATACTGCGCTCCTTTATGGAGTAACGGGCAGCGGCAAGACCCCTGTGTATATGAAGCTTATTGAACACGTTCTCTCCACAGGCAAAAATGTAATAATGTTGGTGCCGGAGATATCCCTTACGCCCCAGCTGATGAAACAGTTTTTCGCCTATTTCGGTGATTGCGTAGCCGTTATGCATTCGGCTCTGTCGGTGGGAGAGCGATATGACGAGTATAAGAGAATAAAATCCGGCGTTGTACGTGTGGTAATCGGTACCCGGAGCGCCGTGTTTGCCCCGATTAAGAACGTGGGACTCATTGTGATAGATGAGGAACACGAACATACCTTTCGCTCAGAGGAACCGCCGAGGTACCACGCCAGAGACGTGGCAAGGTATATATGCTTCAGAAGCAGCGCGCTGCTGCTCCTGGGGAGCGCTACCCCCTCGATAGAGAGCATGTACGCGGCAAAAAAAGGCAATATAAAGCTTTTTACTCTACCGGAGCGCTACGGTGAAGCCACATTACCCCAGGTGGTGGTTTCCGACATGAGAAAAGCTATGCGTGAGAGAGCCTGTGGAGTATTCAGCCCTGAGCTTATCGAGAGAATAAAAAATCTTCGCCGGGAAGACAACCAGGCGGTACTTATGCTTAACCGCCGTGGAAGCAGCCGCTCCATACGATGCATGGAGTGCTGCTATGTTCCCCAATGCATTCGCTGCAGTGTATCCATGGCGCATCATGGGGAAAATGGAAGGCTTATCTGCCACCAGTGTGGATATTCGGAGATTATGATAGATAAATGCCCTCAATGCGGCGGAACCCACTTTGAACAGCTCGGCATAGGGACTCAGCAAGCCGAGCGAGAACTTTCCGAGCACATACCGGATATACGTATTATAAGAATGGATTCAGATTCCACCATGCGCAAGGATTCCCACAGTAAACTGCTTGAAAGCTTTGGCCGCGGCGAGGCAGATGTGCTTATCGGTACCCAGATGATAGCGAAAGGGCTTGATTTTCGAAACGTAACTCTTTCCGCAGTGCTTGACGCGGATATGATGCTCACAAGCCCCGATTACCGTGGCACGGAGAGAGCGTTCTCCCTTATGATGCAGTCCGCGGGACGCGCTGGAAGAAGAGAAAAGCCGGGGATAGCTCTTATCCAGACAATGACGCCGGAAAATGACGTAATAAAGGCGGTACAAAATCAGGACTATATGGAGTTTTATCGCTGTGAAATAGAGCAGCGCCGAGCGCTGAGACTTCCTCCATTCTACGATATGTGGCGAATCATGCTGTCAGGCAGAGTCATGCAGGATGTGAAGGACGAGGCAAAAAAACTGAAAAGGATTTTGTCAAAGGCGCTTGAGGGACATGAAGTTGATATAATGGGACCTGCTCCGGCGGAGATATTCAAACTGTCCGATCGTTTCAGGTTTGTAATAACAATGAGACTGAAAGACGGAGCTTCCTGCCGGAATATTGTCGGAGGGGTGCTTGAAAATACAGAGACGAGAAAGGTAACAATCGGTATTGATACCTATTATTAACAGAGGAACGTGAAGAAATGGCAATGAGAAAAATCGTAAAAAAAGGCGATGACCTGCTGAGAAAAACATCAAAAGAGGTAAAAGTCTTTGACAGAAAGCTGTCCGATCTCCTTGATGACATGATAGAGACTATGCACAAGACAAACGGCGTAGGTCTTGCGGCGCCTCAGGTGGGAATCCTGCGCCGGGCAGTAATAG
>JAAZBA010000144.1 GCA_012514045.1 Clostridiales bacterium
CCAGGCTATAACAAGATCAATCGCCGATCAGGCAAGAACAATCAGAATTCCCGTCCATATGGTAGAGACAATAAACAAAGTTATGAGGGTCTCCCGTCAGCTACTTCAGGAGTTAGGGCATGACCCCTCACCTGAAGAAATCGCCGAACAGATAAACATGCCGGTTGAAAAGGTACGGGAGATAATGAAAATCGCCCAAGAACCGGTTTCTCTCGAGACACCGATAGGCGAAGAAGAAGACAGCCATCTCGGCGACTTTATCTCTGATGATGACGTGCCGGAGCCTGCTGAGGCAGCTTCCTTCATGCTTCTCAAGGAGCAGCTTCTTGAGGTACTTAAGACGCTTACACCTCGTGAGGAGAAAGTGCTCAAACTCCGTTTCGGACTTGAGGACGGACACACAAGAACACTGGAGGAAGTGGGCAAGGAATTTAACGTAACGAGAGAACGTATACGTCAGATTGAAGCCAAAGCCCTTCGCAAGCTGCGTCATCCCAGCCGTTCCAGAAAACTTAAGGATTTTTTGAGCTGATATGAGAGATATTTTCTTTTACTGTTGCGGTGTTGCAGAGAATGAGGGCAGATTTACACCGAAAAGATTTACGGACAAGCAGTTTGATGCCCTGGGTGAGCTGTCCGAGATGTATGAAAGGTTTGGCAGATGCTCTGCCGGCGTAGTGATGAAGTTTATAACCGCTTCAGAGGTGATATCTTTCAAATATCGCGTATCCGGATTTTATACCTCTGTGGGAAGCTTCGATGTATATGAGAACGGCGTGCTTTACGAGAATATAACCTTCGAACCTGTGGAGGCTGAGAGAACCTTTTCCTATGATCGTCAGACGAAGGGGAAAGCCCTTATTGAAATCTACCTTCCCTCCAATGCCTGTACGGAAATATGGGATTTTGAGGCAGGGGAGTACATAGCGGCGGAGCCGGAAGAAATAAAAATCATGTTCTACGGAGACTCCATTACTCAATGCGCTTATATGCATTCTTCTTCCTTGACTTTTGCCTCTCTGACAGGCAGAATCAAATCAATGGGCTATATAAACAGAGGCGTAGGATCCCTTTACTATGATGCTTCCACTCTTGACGAGAAGGATACTGTCAAACCCGAATACATTTTCGTGGAGTTCGGAGCAAACGATGTTGTAATGAGGAAAAACAAGCAGGTCGTATACGAGGACGGCAAGGTGTGCTACTACGGGGATGATGATCTTCCCAGGCTGCGTGGAAAAATCAACGCTTATCTTTCAAAGCTCAGAAGCATTTACCCCGAGGCAAAGGTGCTTGTAATGTCCATGCTCTGGAACAAAGCAGGAGGTCCTAATCTTTCAAGAGCTTTCTACGAGCGTTACAGGGAAGAAATCAGGCTTTCCGCCCTGTCAAACGATTGCGACTACGTTGACGGAAGAAACATAATCCCGCATCTTGATGATTGCCTTGTGCCTACAGACAGAGTCCATCTGACAAGATTAGGAGCTGCCATGGCGGCAATATCTCTGAGCCGATATATTGATTAAAGAATAGTAAATTTCATGTTTATACTTGATTTTTGCGGACAAGTAGTGTAAACTTTAACAAAGAGTACGATTTGTCCGCAATTATAATTTGGGAGGAATACAAAATGTCAAATTATCCAAAGATAGGTATAAGACCTACAATTGATGCAAGACCCGTTTGCAGAGATAGTCTTGAGGAGCAGACAATGGGAATGGCTATTGCCGTAAAAGAGCTTTTCGAGTCTACCCTTAAAAATGCCGATGGCTCCGCTGTTGAGTGCGTAATCTCCGATACAACAATAGGCAGAGTTGCCGAGGCAGCTGCCTGCGAAGAGAAGTTCACAAGAGAAAATGTTGGAGTCAGTCTCACCGTCACCCCTTGTTGGTGCTATGGACTTGAGACACTGGATATGGATCCCTTCCGTCCGAAGGCAGTCTATGGTTTCAATGGCACAGAGCGTCCCGGCGCAGTTTATCTCGCTTGCGCTCTCGCCGGATACAGTCACAAGGGACTTCCCGCCTTCTCAATCTATGGTCACGATGTAAAGGATGCTACAGACAAGGAGATTCCTGAGGATGTAGCCCAGAAGCTTATTCTGTTCGCAAAAGCCGGACTTGCTGTTGCAAACATGAGGGGGAAATCATATCTATCAATAGGCGGTGTTGCTATGGGTATCGCTGGATCCATTGTAAAAGACGACTTTTTCTCCGACTATCTTGGAATGCGCAATGAGTACATTGACATGGTCGAAATCGACAGACGCATAAACAAAGGCATATACGATCATGATGAGTATGAAAAGGCTATCAAGTGGGTACGTGAGCATTGCCAGGAGGGACCGGATTATAACGATCCTGCAGCTATACATAGCCGTGAGCAGAAAGACGCCGAGTGGGAGTACTGCGTAAAGATGATTATTGTCGCAAAGGATCTTATGCACGGTAACCCGAAGCTCAAAGAGATGGGTTATTTTGAAGAGTCTCTCGGCCACAACGCTCTTGCCGCCGGGTTCCAGGGGCAGAGACAGTGGACAGACTACCTTCCCAACGGTGATGTAATGGAGTCCTTCCTCTGTTCCAGTTTCGATTGGAACGGAGCCCGTGAGCCCTACATTATGGCAACCGAAAACGACTGCCTCAACGGCGTATCCATGCTGTTTGGCAAGCTTCTCACAAATACTGCCCAGGTATTCTGCGATGTAAGAACATACTGGAGCCCCGATTCTGTCAAGCGTGTAACAGGCTATGAGCTTGAAGGCGCTGCGGCTAACGGCATAATTCACCTTATAAACTCCGGTGCTGCCGCAATCGATGGTTGTGGCGAGCAGGAAATCGATGGCAAACCTGCAATGAAGCACTTCTGGGATATCACCGAGGAAGAGATAGAGAAGTGCATGAAAGCCACTACATGGGGTCCTGCAAACCTGCCATACTTCAGAGGCGGCGGATTTTCCTCCACCTTCAAGACGCGCGGCGGCATGCCTATGACAATGGTAAGAGTTAACTACATCAAGGGTCTCGGACCTGTTCTCCAGTTTGCCGAAGGTTACAGTGTAGAGCTTCCCGATGAGGTATTCGATATAATCAACAAGCGTACAGATCCGACATGGCCTACAACCTTCTTTGCACCTATTGTCAACAACTGCGACGCGTTCAAAGATGTCTATAGTGTAATGGCTAACTGGGGCGCCAACCACTGCGCTCTTTCCTACGGACACATCGGCGCTGAGCTTATCACATTGGCGTCAATGCTCCGTATTCCGGTATGTATGCATAATGTATCCGAGGATAGAATCTTCCGTCCGTCAGCATGGGCTTCCTTTGGTACAAAGGACAAGGAAGGAGCCGACTTCAGAGCCTGCGCTAACTTCGGATCTATATACGGCTGATAA
>JAAZBA010000210.1 GCA_012514045.1 Clostridiales bacterium
ACAAATCAGCTGCTCTACCATTGAGCCACACCAGCATACCCTATTTTTTGACCGCCGAATTAAATTCAGCCTTGCTAGTATATCATACAACTTCAGATTTGTCAAGGATTATTTTTACTTTTTCCAAGTTGCTCGTTTGCATTGTGAAGAAGCTCCATAAGTGAGGTGTAAAGCTCTGGGTAGTTCGACGCAAGTTCCTCATAACTCAGGTCAGGCATCTCGCAGCCCTCGTGAGCCAGCTGGCGGAGAATCAACTCGCAGCGCTTCAGCTGTACGTCGGTAAGCTCTGAGAAGGCATAGGTGGGAACGGAGAACAGAGACTCATACTCCTTCGGGCTCATTATGTACAAAAATCGGAACAGCTTATATATAGACAGGGTAAGATAGGTGTTTACGGCTTCACAGACCTCCTTCTTGTTGGAGCGGGCAGCGAGGTCGGAAATAACAGTGATTCCGTTTATAATAGTCCTTCTTGCCTCGTCGGCGGTGTCTGTAAATGTGGCCTCTGCGGTGGTCTCCACGGTTTTCCCGTCACGGGACATAGTTCGCCCCAGAAGGTAATCGGTCGTAACGCTGTAAAACTCTGCGGCACGGCACAGAAACTCGAAGCCCGGCTCCCGCACACCGTTTTCATAATGGGATAAAAGCGCCTGGGAGACCTCCAGCATAGCGGCGACTTTGCGCTGGGTATAGCCTTTTTCACGCCTCAGCAGCGTAAGTACTCTTGCGAAATCCGCCGACATTGCTTCTCGACCCCCTTTCTGTTAACTGTATGGACCTATATTATATCATGTTTTGTATATTTTTCAAGCAGTAAACGCAAAGTATTTCAAATAGATTTCACATTTAATATTTTGCTTTCCCCGTTTTCTATACGGATTGTTGACTTAAGAGGTATTTAGGTATAGAATAAACATATCATAGACTGAACTGAAAGGAATATAAGCACCATGAAATACGCTGTAAAAAGTGAAAAAGTCACCATGCCCTTCCCGGTTTGGCAAATGGGCTTCGCCGCAAGAACAGAAAAAAGCATCGGAGTCAATGATGATCTATACGTAACGGCTTTGCTTATAGGCGAATACTATCCTCTCCTATTGCTGTCCTATGATCTTTTGTATGCTGACGTTGCCTTTTCCGAAAGAATGAGAACAGAGCTTTCGGAGCGCTTTGGTATTGACAAGGATTCAATTGTCTTTTTCTATTCCCATACCCATGGAGCGGTGGGGATAAAGGCAGCAGACGGTGACATAAGCCTTGGTTCCTCTGTGTACAGCGACAAAGAGAGAATCGAGGTCAACAGTAAATGTCTCGAGCTTGTGATAGAAAAAACAATCAGTGTCACGGAAGCCTGCCTCGGGAGCATGTTTAAGGGCAGCCTCAGTTGTTACAGGGGAGAAAGCCGCTTCGGAGTAAGCAGAAGACACCCCTCTCCCGACGGCGGAGTCCTGTGGATACCTTACGACTGCGACAAGGCAAGGGACACGGATCTCGAGGTTATGCAGCTGCAAGACGAAAGCGGCGTTGTCCGGGGTATTATCTGGAGCTACGCTTGCCATCCCACAAGCTGCGGTCCAAGTAATTTAATGATAACCGCCGACTACCCGGGAGCGGTCAGAGAAATGCTGAAACGGGATTTCCCCGAGGCGGAGATTATGTTCCTCCAGGGCTGCGGAGCTGATATAAAGCCTCACAGCACCGGAAGA
Organism: Clostridiales bacterium; assembly: GCA_012514045.1. Taxonomy (GTDB): domain Bacteria; phylum Bacillota; class Clostridia; order Oscillospirales; family QAMX01; genus JAAZBA01. Next base: position 1,707 of record JAAZBA010000210.1, read on the forward strand.
GACGGGAAATTC
>JAAZBA010000200.1 GCA_012514045.1 Clostridiales bacterium
CATAGGTCCAGAAGTGTTCTTAAAAGCGCTGTCAATCTCCCGCAATCTGGGATATCCCACATATGATATAACCACTGCTAACTTCGATCTTATTAATTTAGGTGACTACCGCTCGAAAATCGGCTACAACGATCCGAATTATTACTACCGCCCCAGAAAGAATATAGTAAACCGTCCCGTAAGCCGGGGAGGAGCGGGTTACCACTTCTGCGGAGACCATCAGGGAACGCTGCCCACAATGTATGACCTGCTGATAGAAGGGTGATACTGTGTATAATAAAATCAATCCCGTACTGACAGAGGAAGAGCTATATGGGCTGTATAAAAATATGAACAAGGCCCGAATTGCTCTTATCGGCGACCTTTGTCTTGATGTATACTGGACAGCGGATATGACAAAAAGCGAGCTTTCCAGGGAGACTCCCCATCATCCGCTGCCAATCGTATCAGAGCGCTATTCGGCAGGGGGAGCCGCCAACGTGGCGGCAAATATAAAGGCTCTAAATCCGAAATCGTTGACTGTTATAGGTCTTACCGGATGTGACTGGCGTGGGGATATGCTAAGGAAAATCCTGAAAGCACAGGAAATAAGCTGTGACAGCATAATTGAAGACAAAGATGTCGTCACAAATTGCTATATAAAGCCTATGAGACACGGTATATCCGACGTAGCCTATGAGGATCCGAGGTTGGATTTTGAGAATCACAAAGCAATATCCCGTAAAACAGAGGATAGAATCATAAATGAACTGGAGAAAGTTTATTTAAATGTCGATGTGCTGTGTGTGTCGGATCAGCTAACATGGGGCGTTATAACACCAAGAATCAGGGAATATATTCTGGATTTCGCAAAGAATGGAACGAAGGTCATAGTTGACTCCAGGAACAACATAGGAAAATTTCCCGGCTGTATAATCAAGCCCAACGAAACCGAAGCTATGAGAGCATTTGGGGTAAAGTCTTCGACTGTGGAGAATTTTGCTTCTCTTGCTCGGGAGCAGGCAAGGAAAAACGGCACGATTGCTGTAATCACTTTAGGTGCGAAAGGAAGTCTTATATCAAACGGTGAAACGGTAACATTATGCAAAGCGAAGAAAGTTCTTCCTCCGATTGACTTCTGTGGGGCGGGGGATACATACCTTTCCGCGTTTGCTGCTGCTGTAGCCTCAGGCGCGGAAATGCAAATAGCGGCAAAATTTGCTACATTGGCATCTGCGGTAACAATAAAAAAGTTACATACTACCGGCACGGCTTCAAGAGACGAGATTATGAAAATATCAGGGTAAAGTAAATCCTCCGAAGGAATAGAGTTTCCCTCGGAGGATTCTTTAGTCGAAATAGCTCATCATGGGCATATTGAGTTTTCCCCTCACTGCTCTAAAGAATAGGAAAAGGTCGAAGGCGTTGTGAATAGCGGGCTCGATTTTTGAAACATATATCTCCATCTCGTTTGCAATACTAACCGCCCCATCCCTCAGACCTTTTGCTCCTAAGTTGATTATCTTTGCCAGGTATCTACAGATATTCAAGTGATATCTCAGATAAGTCCATGAGAGACGCTGACAGGGATCCTCAAGAATTATATTTTTCTCGATTACCGGCAGGAAAGAGTCCAAAAGAGCAGGGATTTTTGACGTTTTTCCCGCTACTTCAGGGTTGTTTATCCAAGAAGCAGGATAATCATCCTTTGTAGTAAGTCCTTCCTCCTCAATGCCGAAGGAGCCGCCGGAGCGCACATTGCCGGGACAAAAGAGATCAGACAGCGCCTCAAGATAGTCTTTGCACTTCTTCCAGTCTTCACCGAAGGAACCTTCGAGGAAGGTATCAGTGTAACTGTCAAAGTCCAGATCCTTATCAAATAGGGTGGCGCCCATAACAGAAAGAGGAAGAGATGAGGGCATATACATCCTGTGTGTTTGGTCGCTCATGCAGCCCTGAAAATTGACAGTTTCAAGAGCTTTCATATCCCTGTAGGTTTCACGGGAGACACGCATGTATCCGGGATCACAGTATTGATCTATATAGAAACGGTATTCATAGATTATGGAAGGTATATTGCCGCAGAGCTCTTTCCAGTCATTGTGCCATTTAAGCCTCAGCTCATTTGAGGGAGCCTTGAAGTTGTTTCTCTCAAAGGGCGGAATTTCTCCACTATACTCTGTTTTTCTGTAACCTTTCTCGTAGTGGGAGCCGATTGCCGCCAGCAGCACGAACCTCTCAGGATGGCAAAGTCTCAGCTTTTCGGGAGGTCGTACCGTATCAACATAGAGAATGAATACAAGCCTTGTTTTGGACACGATGCCCTCCAGAGCCTCGTCTATCTCGTTTAATAGCTGCACATAGTGGTCCGAGGGGGTCATTTTCACGCATTCATCACATTCACATTGGTTGTTTGCCGCGTCCGCCAGCCAGACATGAAGAAAATCTACATGGGGCTTACTCTTTACATAGTCTACACAGAAATCCACCAAAATTTTTCTTGCGTCGGGATTTGAGTAGCAGAAATGGGTGTAGAAGGTGGAATTTCCATAAATATCTCGTTTTCCGTTTACTAAGGCAAGATACTTTTTATCCTCATCCCGAAGGGCGGCACGCTCATCCAAGTTGGCAGAGTGGTGAACTCCCAGCTTCTCAAACATCCATCCGTGACCGATTGTGTGAAGCTGTATGCCGGTTTTGACTATATCAAGCTCAAGCTTATCAATATATTCCTCCAACATACTATATTCGGTAATCTGTCCCTTTTCCCGGAGAAAACGATTGCCTACATGACCGTACCATTTGTGCATATATGTGTAGGGCACAAGCCCTTCTATCATGTACATGTTCATGCCGATTTTCGGAAGCCAATAAACCGTATCCCGCATATGCTCATAGCTGATAGCGCCTTCGGAGCACTCTCCGCGGAAGGGGTAGTCAGCCTTTTTTCTATACTTTGCAGTAAAATTCATGATATCACAGCGGGGAATATACTCTCCGTTCTCACCGGGACGAATAAAGCGGCATCCCGCAAGGGAACAGTACTTATAGACTCCCATGAGAATGCTTCTCTCGTTTGAGCCGCAGATATAACCGTTACCGCAGTTTACATCAAGATCGATTATGTCCTCAATGAAGGGATCATCAAGGTCAGACTCGTCAAGGTGAAGATTTGAAAGGAGCCCCAAAAAGATAGTGTCATCGTCGGGAGCCGAGGGTATGGCATCGGCAAAGCAGGCTTCCGGCAAAACTTCGCAGTCAGTCATCAAACGGATATATTTTATAAGTTCATTTACAGTATATTTAGCCGTTTCAGATTTTAGACAGGTCAGGATTCTCATATTATAAGCCTCCTTTATAGATCGATGCCGAATCTGACAAAGGCGTATCTCGGAAGGAACTGCGCACATGTCCCATCTTTCCACTCCTTTTCATAGGAGAAAGTGTTGGGACCTACGCCGTAAGGCTCAGGATCGGGGCGATGGTGGGGACCCATAAGGTTACGGTTGGCGTTTGTAAGCTTCACGGTGAGAATATTCTCGCCGTGCTTAAGATATGGCTTCAGGTTTACAGTATCACTGAAGAGAAGAGAAGAAGCATGCTTTCCTTTGACGTATATTTCTGCCGTAGCGTATCGTCCTCGAAGACGAAGAACGGAAGGGTCACCTTCTGTGTATTTAAGGGTGGTTTCAAGCTCTACTGTACCACCGAAGAAGGGATAGCCGTCGATGACAATGTCGCGAACATCAATTTCCTTTTTCGCAGGCTCTATCGCAAATGTACCGTTATAGCACACACTATGGCGTTCACCATAAGTGAATTTTGATTTATCCATTTTGACTGAGAACTCACCGAAAAGATAAACGCACTCTATCTCCGTGTCAAAGCACAGGCAGTTGCGAAGTGATTCGCTTACTCCGCCGTAAAGTACGTAATAGACATAATCCCTCTGGAAATAATCTAAGCAGAAAGTGATGATATTCTTGCCTTTATGAATAAATGGAAGTATTTCAGCTCTTTGAAAGCTCCTGTCATACCACCAACCGCCGGAAGGAGCAACATCGCTTCCGTTTACAGTGATGGAGGTATACCTGAGAGGCTCAAAGGCGCAGGAAAGAGACCGAGGAAGCTCAGAGACTTCGA
>JAAZBA010000094.1 GCA_012514045.1 Clostridiales bacterium
CCGTAGTACGTTACGTCGTTGACTGTCTTAAGAGGCTGATGGGGCTCATCCCAGAATATGGTTCTGCCGCCGATATAGTAGACCGTGTCAATCCATTGCTTTGTGAAACTTACAAAATCGGGGCTATTGAGACATGCTCTGACTGGGTCCATATCGCCGTTAGAGTAGTAGATATGGCTGTCGGGATAATAAGCCAGGAAGTGGGACTTATCCCCGGGAGGACCTCCGATTCCCCAGTTGTCTACCCATACCTCAAGACCGGCTTCCTCGGAAACATAGATGATATCCTTCATCTTTTCCTTGTGTCTGTCCCAGTCTGTATGGGAAAACATATGAACAACAAGGTTAATGTTATTAGCTGCCATGTCGCGCATGTCCTGCTGGGCATAATGGGGCATACGATTACCGTGGTAAGCGGCACCCGTTTTCAAAGGCTTAAGTGACATAGTTTTTACCTCCGTATAATTTATAGTTGTATTATAACACTGCCACACTGTGGTTGTAAATGATATATATTAAGTATACGCCAAGTATATGTTTTATAAGATTTCTTTCACCTTGATGGCTACGGCTTCACCGAGCTTGCGATTGTTTTCAATGTCCAGATGAATCCCGTCCTCGGGGCAGGTGACACAAAAATCTCCCGCTTTCATATAGTGGCAGCCTGCCATCTCCATTAGAGACTCAAGAACAGAAGGGAGCTTTTTGGACTTCTCAATTGCGGAAAAGGAGAACATTTCGCCGAATGGAGCGTCAAACACTCCTGTGCCTACCTCCGGCGGGCAGATCACGAGTATCTCGGGACAGTCATATACAACAAAGGGGAAAGATTGGATTTTTGTTACAAGATGATAAAGCCCGTATGCTACATCTGTAGCGGTGAGAGCAAAGCGCTGCTTCAAGTCGTTTATACCAAGAAGGACTATTACGAGATCCAAAGGTTTGTGGCACTCCAGAGCGACCTCGAGATGTTTTACTCCGTTCTTGTTTCCAAACATGCAGTCGTCATTGCAGACAGTACGCCCGTTGAGTCCGTCCTCAATGATGTGGTATTCGCTGCCAAGGGTGTTTGCAAGCACACCTGTCCAGCGCTTATCAGGAGCTATTCGTTTTTCCGTGTTGGCTTCGTAGCCCCACGTAAGGGAATCTCCGAAGCATAGTATGTTTTTCATACGACAACTAATCCTCCTTATACATAATAAAGATTCTTGGTGGGATATACAGCTTCACATGTTATGTTTATTCCCAGCTTTGCCAGCAGCTTTTCATCAGAGGGAGATAGGATACAGGTGCTGTGGGCATCGCATCCGGCAAGCTTTGGAAGCTGAGATACAGCCGCTTCAACAGCAGGATTTGTGACGGCACAGATGCTCAGAGCAATAAGCACCTCCTCAAGGTTTAGGGCACTCTGGTCGTAGTTTAACACGTCCCGTTTGAGTTTCAGGATAGGTTCAAGTACCGCAAGGGACATGAGATGTATTTCATCGGACAGTCCAGCTAAAAGTTTAATGGCGTTGATTAAGCAGCCGGAGGCGGAGTTCATAAGCTCAGAGCCTTTGCCAGTGGTTATTCTACCGTCGGTAAGCTGGAGAGCCATTGCGGTAACGCCGCTCTTCTTTGACTTGTTAAGGGCTGGAGTGACAACTTCTCTGTCCTCCGGTTTAATACCAAGCTGTTTCATGAGCATCTCAACCTTATGGGCAGGTTCAGAATCGTATCTGCCTTGGCGGTAATCACACCAGTATCTGTAATATCTTCTGATTATCTCCTGTTTGGCCGCTTCCCTTACTACTTCATCATCAATTATACCATAGCCCGCCATATTGACTCCCATATCGGTGGGAGAGCGGTAGATTTCCTTACCCATGATGCGGTTAATTATCTCTCGAAGGACCGGGAACACTTCAACATCACGGTTATAATTGACTGTTGTAACTCCGTAGGCGTCAAGATGGAAGGGATCAATGATATTAACGTCGTTTAAATCGGCTGTAGCAGCCTCGTAGGCAAGATTTACCGGGTGTTTAAGTGGTAGGTTCCAAATAGGGAATGTCTCAAACTTCGCATATCCGGCTTTTATGTTTCTCTTACTCTCGTGATAGAGCTGGGAAAGACAAGTGGCTAGCTTGCCGCTGCAGGGACCGGGAGCGGTTACCACCACCAGGGGACGGGTAGTTTCAATATAATCGTTTACTCCATAGCCACTTTCGCTGACTATGAGGTCAACATTAGTGGGATAGCCTATGATTGGGTAGTGAGCGTACGTTTTTACATCACGCATCTCCAGCATCTGACGGAATTTGTGAGCGCTGGGCTGCCCGGAAAACTTCGTAATAACAACGCTGTTTATATAAAGCCCGAGAGCGCGCATGTTGTCAATAGTGCGGAGAAGATCCATGTCGTAGGTGATACCGTAGTCGGCGCGAACCTTGCTTTTCTCGATATCCGAGGCATTGATACAGAAGATAATCTCCGCCTGATCAGAAAAGCTCTGAAGAAGCTTGACCTTGGCATTCACATCAAATCCGGGAAGCACTCTTGCAGCGTGCCAGTCATCAAAAAGCTTTCCACCGAACTCGAGGTACAGCTTTCCATCAAACTGCTCGATACGCTTCATTATTTCCTTTGTCTGACGCCTGATATACAGGTCGTTGTCAAAGCCGATACGCATAATCAAAAAATCTCCTAACGATTTTATTGAATCTCAAACACAATCATTATACCACTAACAA
>JAAZBA010000230.1 GCA_012514045.1 Clostridiales bacterium
TCTGCTTTTTGTTATTTTGTTTGTTTTTGAAAATTAATAAATAGAATTAACATTTAAAAAAAATGAGAGCTCACTATTACAGCGAAAGGACGTCGAAGCTCCGGCGTGTGTCCTGAACAAAGCTCCGCCAACACAAGAAGGAGCTTTGGAGCTGTAAATAAGATGGAGGTAGGCCCTCCGCTGGCGTTGTACAGGCGAAGCCAGCAAACCGCCCCTCGGTGCTTTACGGGAAATCGTCAGGTATTGAACGGAAAGGGGAAAAAGTTCTGTCAGAAGAATTAGGTAAGAATAGGAAAGATGAATGCAAATGAACCTTTGAAGAAGTGTCGAGAACACGCACAATCAGTCGAAACTACCGATGTGCTGGAATCGGGGGAAAAGAGTGCAGTATGCTACCTGATTGCGGGCTGCATGACTGACGGCATTAAGAAGGCATGAGTTCTATTCAGGCTTATTTATGGAACAGGAGAGATCGTACAAAGATGGAAAAGGAAAGGCGCAAGTGGGAGGAACATCCATGAGGCCGAAAACTTATGCTTTGGACGAAGTCAGACTCAGCCATAGTAGTAATGAAACTTCTGTAATGGGAGGGGAGCGAAGGGCTGAGGTTATACAGTTGAAGTTACCTTTGTCAACCCGCAAGGGGAGGAAAGAGGTAGTTGAGACGAAAAGCATACCGATAACCCAGGAGATGGTACTATCGGCCTACAAGAAGGTACGCAAGAACAAGGGATCAGCGGGCATAGACAACGAGAGCCTTGAGATGTTTGAGGAGAATCTATCGGACAATCTTTACATCACATGGAACCGGTTAAGTTCAGGCAGCTATCACCCGTCAAGCGTACGTGAAGTAGAAATACCTAAAGACGATGGCCGCAAGCGCAAACTGGGGATCCCCACCGTCAGGGACAGGATCTGTCAGCAGGTAGTCAAGGACTATCTGGAGGAGCGATTTGAGGCTGAATTTTCGGAGCATTCCTATGGATATCGTCCGATGAAGAACACACATCAGGCATTGACAGCAGTACGCAGGAACGTACGGGAATATGCATGGGTGATCGACATGGATATAGCCGGGTTCTTTGACAACATGTCTCATGAGTTGCTGATGAAGGCAGTGGATAGGCATGTAGAGGAGAAATGGGTGAAGATGTACATCACAAGATGGTTGGAATCACCCATCGAAGACCGGAAGCAAAACAAAAGCTACAGGGAGGGGAAGGGAACACCGCAGGGAGGGGTAATAAGCCCTCTATTGGCAAACCTGTTTCTACACTATGCGTTTGATAAGTGGTTTGGGATAAAGTATCCGCATCTTAAGTTTGTTCGTTACGCAGACGATATCGTAGTGCATTGTAACAGACAGGAGGAAGCGGAGAATGTTCTGAAATCAATCCGGGAAAGGCTTAAGGAATGCAGGTTGGAACTAAACGAAAACAAGACGAAGGTTGTATACTGTAGGAATTCAAAACGCAAACAGCGATTTGCAACGGTACGGTTCGACTTTTTGGGATTTAGTTTTCAGCCGAGGCCAACTCTGAATCGGGTTGACCGGGAAATGTTTTTAGGATTCGACTGTGCTATTAGTAAGAAGAGTGAGAAAAAGATAGTGGAGATAATACGCAAGACTGAATTTCACAGATGGACAGGCAGTGATATCTATCGTATTGCCGAGTACTTTAATCCAATGATTTCTGGTTGGATTAATTACTTCGGGTGCATCGGAAAGAGAGAAATGCAGTACGTCTTTCATATCTTTCATCGTCGCCTTATCAAATGGGCTTGCAATCGGTTCA
>JAAZBA010000184.1 GCA_012514045.1 Clostridiales bacterium
AAAGCGTGAAAATATCACCTATACCCATGCTCAGATCACCGTTTAAAGATACGAGTCCAACACCGATTATGCATACGATCGCCGCGGAAATATTATATTTATCCGGTTTTGTCTTGTCCACAATCCAGTACATAAAGGGAACAATCACACAGTAAACAGCGGTCAGGAATGCGTTTTTGCCTGGGGTGGTATAATTGAGCCCTATTGTCTGCATGCTATAAGCAAGAAACAGAAATATACCTATAATTCCTCCACTGAGGATATACTGATAGTTCAGCTTTTTAAGCTTTTTCATAAAAATAAGCGACAGCAGAATGCATCCGAAAGTAAATCTTAACGCTATTAAAATATGGGTGGGGAAAACACCGACGGCATTTTTCATTACAATAAATGATGTTCCCCAGATGAGTGACGCAGAAAAAAGCGCGATTTTGGGAAGCAGCGAGTTATATATGTTCTTCATTTTTTCCTCGTATGCTTACTTAGTGGAGTCTATTGCTATAGTAAGCAGTTTTTTAAATGTCTGCTTAACACGATTTGTTGTCTCTGTGACTTCCTCATGGGTTAAAGGCGTCTTTGAAATGCCGGCTGCAAGGTTCGATATACAGGAAATACCGACAATTTTCATTCCGGCATGATTTGCCGCTATTGCCTCGCATGCTGTGCTCATTCCTACAGCATCTGCTCCTAACGCAGAAAACATCCTAATTTCCGCTGGTGTTTCGTAGTTAGGTCCGCTAGTCTGAAGGTAAACGCCCTCAAAGAGATTTATATCACATTTTGCCGCTTCCGCTTTAATTTTATCTCTTAGGGCAATGCTGTAAACACTTGACATATCCGGGAAACGTACGCCCAGTTCATCTATGTTGCTTCCTATGAGAGGAGAAGGCAAAAAGCAGGATATATGATCCCGCAGAAGCATGAAGTCTCCCGGTCTGAAAACGGGGTTGATGCCTCCGGCTGCGTTTGTGAGAATCAGATACTCTGCTCCCAGGGCACGCATTACACGAATCGGCAGCACTACATCGGTTATATCGTATCCTTCGTAGTAGTGCACTCTGCCCTGCATAAATACTACCGGCACTTCGGATACATTGGCGAATACAAACCTTCCCATATGGCCTGCTACCGTTGATATGGGGAAACCTTTAATATCTCCATACGGTATAGAGGCAAGAATCTCTGTCGCATCTATGTACTCACCTAATCCCGAGCCCAATACAACCGCTGTTTTTGGTACAATATCGGTTATTGTTCTTATATAATCGGCACATTTTTTTATTTTATCGTACATTTCTATCCACCTATCAGTAGCAGTATCTGTCCTATGGGATAAAACCACCATATAAGTTCTCCGAGCTTTGGTGCGTTTGGTGTATTGAGTATTCCCAGTCCAATAAAAAAGTCAGAAACGAAGAAGGACAGCGCGCCAAGGGCGCTTATTATCCCGATTCCACCCGATGAAAATGCATGGGAGAACACAATGGTACAGAGTGTGGATATTACAAGCAAGTAGACAACAACCATAACCAAAGTTGCATGTGGTACTCCCTTGCTCTTTTTGTACATCACCAAGAAATAAACAAACGATGAGAGAAATAGGAGAATTCCCAGAACCACACCTGTATTGAAGAAAGTATGTCCGGAAGACTTTATCATTGTACCAAAAGCAACGCTATATAAAATATGTGCAACTATGAATAGTGCCGCACCTATGTAGAAGGATGGGAATTTTATACCATTCACAATGCCTTTGAAATTCATAAGCACCACATCACCCATTGAGGAGAACACCATTGCGGCAAAGCAAAGCCATCTGTCCGGTGTTCGGATGATAATCGCCAACAAAAACGCAAAAAAACTCATGATACAGGTCAGCACAAACGCTCCTGGCAGCCCCTTTACAGTAAAGTACCTATCCACGATATATAACCTGTCCTGGTTTCAAAGTTCCATCAGTTTCTGCAATATCGGCGCCCCACTCAATAGCTTTCTCAAGCTCGGACTGCTTATAAAGAAGCCATATGCCTACAGATGCATATTTTTTTGCCATATCGCACCGTTCCTTTGATGCAGCCGGTGT
>JAAZBA010000096.1 GCA_012514045.1 Clostridiales bacterium
CAGCGGCTGCTTTTAACTTTAGAGTAGGAGCGTTTTCTATAAGTGTTTCACCTGTCATATCCTGCATCAGCTTTTTGTGGTTGATGTTACCGCCTTCAATGAGGGCAAGTCTCAGAATTTCATATCCCTTGCCCATGAGTCTGGCTCTTACGTATGTTCTTATGTTCGCAGCATCAATTGACAGTTTAACAAAGTCAATAAGATAAGCACTGCCCGTGTCAATAGCAAGGAGTAGCATTTCTGAATACATAGCTTTGTCGATTTCAAAATCGGCAAGCTGGGGATCGCCTGTTTTTGCCAGTATATCTTTTGCTGACTCTATAGCAGGTTTCAAGTATTTACTCTCAGACCAAAACTCTGGAAGATAAGAGTAGTCACCTTCACCGATCGCCAAGGAAAGGCTCTTCTTATCTATGGTGCCGGAGTCGATCATAATGTTGAGTCCGTACTCGCCGCCTTTAATATATGATTTGATGTTGTGAACATCGTATTTTAGCTTAAATATGTTTATAATACGCTCATCTTTTAGGATAGAAACATCATCTTTAAAAAGTTTTAAACGCATACGGGAGATGATTTCGTCGATGTTTCCTCCGGAATCGGTTATGATATCTTGATATCCACATTCGTACAACACTTTCAGCGCATCATCATCGGTCTTTGCGTCTATCATTCTGTACAATTTCTCCCCGGTTAACAACTCACGCTCAAGAGAGCGTACACGTCCGGTGGAGTACAGGAAATTTCTTTCCTTAATCTTTTTATTTGCCATTGGATACAACCGACCTCACTTTCGAAATTTTGCTCATCTTTATCTGATGAGGTCGCATTAAAATAAAATCTTCGCAACACCTATTGAAAGTTCGTCTCTTGAAAACTTAATAAGAGCCTGAATATCGCAGTTTATCTCAATGGAGCCGTTCTTTACGATAAGTCCGCCGGGAATATCGCGAGTTTCAACGCTGAGGGTTAGAGAAGAACCATTCAGCTTTTCGTTGGCAGCTATGACAACCTGCTTGCCAAACTTAGTGCGATCGGAGGCAGAGAATATAACTTCACCGCCATCCTTTCCGGCATTGACTGCAAGGCTTACAAGAAGAGCCTGATATTCATTTGCAGGCATTGAAAGAATGCTTTCAACAGCTGCGGTAAAGGCTTTGTCAATTACAACCTGCTTTGTCTCAAGTTTCTTCTTTCTCGCCTCGAGGTAAGCCATACTGACAGCGCGACGAATTATTTCACTACTTTCTTTATTGGCTTCATCTATTATAATATCGCATTGATCTTCAATTGTCTTTTTACCTTGGGAGATTATTTCTTCGGCTTCAGCTACAGCTTTGTCAATGATAGCTTCATATTCGGCATTGGAACTATCTGCTATTCTGTCAATGATTTTTTCAATACCTTTCATAGCTTTTTCCTTTGCTATTATATGGCAATGCCGTTGTTAATAAGGAATCCGATGAGGAGGGCAAGAACAGCATAGGTTTCAACCATAACAGCGTAAATAACGCACTTAACTAACTCTTCTGGTCTCTTGGCAATAACGCCGATACCGGAAGCAGAAACACGTGCCTGTATTATGGCAGAAAAATAGCCTACAACGCCCATAACAAGACCTGCAAAGAGGAACAGGAAGCCGGAAAGCGTGGGGATCTCGACCATGTTACCTGTGAGAAGGCCTGTCTTAAGAACAATAAGAAAGCCTATAAGAAATCCGTATATACCCTGTGTAGCGGGAAGTGCCTGGAGAATAAGTGTCTGCGAAAATTTGGATGGATC
>JAAZBA010000049.1 GCA_012514045.1 Clostridiales bacterium
ATTATTGCAGCACGCCCCCGAGGACATTCGATATACTTGGGAGCGCAGGCATCGGCGAGACATTTGCCAATACCAACATAGTTCATACCGCGCTCATAAAGATGCCTCATAGTAGCCTCAAGTCCGTTATGGCTGTAGTCGAGGGTATGATTATTTGCAGCGTTATAGATATTGAAGCCATAAGACTTAAGATCATCCATAACGGCAGGGGAAGTCATAGCCCATGTGCCGCCGCTGCAGGCAGAGGGATAACCTTCTCTGTCATGAACTGTAATCTCAAGGTTTGTAAATTTAACATCATGAGAGCTGATAAGCTCGGAGAGCTCTTTAAAACCATCATAATGCTTCTCAGGCAGTCTGCGAGTCATGAAAGCATCGCCTGTAGCAATAAACGTGACTTTGTCCACAATATTTTACTCCTTTACAACGAGAATTAATACATCATCTGAGCTACTGTCACCTGGATATGAGCTTATATCTACCTCCCCGAGAGAAGAAACAAGCTTCTCGTACTCTTCGTTAGTTGCTCTGTATGCCGAATAGATTTTGGACGCTGTAACTACCTCCTCAAGCTCTGTAAACAGCTCAGGCGCTGCGCCTGAAATAACAACGATAAAGCCATAGGTGCCATTAATATCTTCAGGCATTATATAGACTTGGTTTAATTTGAGAGGTTCTTCAGCAGTGCCATCTTTTAAAGACACCGATTCTTTAGTAACCGTTTCGGGTTTTGCGCTTCTTTTGGCAGCTGAAGCCATAGCCTTTGTTTTTGGAGCAGCCTTCATCTCTTCTTCTTCAACAGTATTGACAATCTCATCCTTGTCTGAGTCTTCTGCAGTGAGTTCTTCTTGAAACTGAGGAGCTGCAGCGCTATACACAACAACGTCTTCTTTTTCCGTACCCATAGCAATCACTTCATCCAGCTTAGGTCTGAGACGTGAAATTGTCGCGACGCTGACTGCCAGAAACGCTATCACCGCTACAGCCGCTACGAACTTTCGAGAGGTAAAAATAGATACAATACGGTTTCCGGATTGATTTCTTACAGATTTCATTACGGCTTCTGTAAATCCATCGGGAACTTCCTCCACCATCAGAGACATTTCTTCGGAGAGAAGAGTCATCATCTCAAGACGGGTATGGCATTCTTCACATTCCGCAAGATGCGCTATTAATTCGTTTTTTTCATTATCAGTTAATATACCATCTATATGACCGTTTATAAGTCCTGCAAAATACGTACATTTAGTCATGCTTACCCGCCCTCCTTTCACTTCCTTTAGACGAAGCAAAACTGAATATGTTCCCTTCGGAGGACAAAATACGGCATAGTTTTTCTCGCCCGCGATATATTCTCGATTTTACCGTGCCTTCTTCAAGAGATAAAACCTCGGCTATCTCTTCGTAGCTCAAGCCATTGATTTCTCTGAGAATCAGCACTTGCTTATGTTCCTCAGACAGCATATTAAGAGCCTTACCGATACTCTCACGAAGTTCCGTGCGGTCATAAACCGTTTCCGGGGAGTAGGAGATATCTTCGATCTCAAGCTGCTGTTCATCACCATCATCATCTCGTATGGTAAGGCTTAAAGAATTGCTGTGTTTCTTGTTTTTTCTCTGATAGTCAATACAAACATTTACAGCGACACGATACAACCATGTGGAGAAAGAAGACTCTTCTTTGAAGCTTCCAATGCTTCTGAATACCTTGATAAAAACTTCCTGTGATATATCAAAAGCATCTTCTCGGTTGTTGTTATATCGAAGCGCAAGGTTGTAGATCTTTTTTTCATAGGTCTTTACGATTATCTCAAACGCGTTGATATCGCCGTTTTTTGCTCGTTTGACAGCTTCGTTAATATCCAAGAGAATGGGCACCTCCCATCAGGCATAATAATGCTTGATTTCTTCAATCAATGCGAGCATTTCATAAGTTTTTGAAAGTTTTGATATTTTAGTCTTGAAACTCTGGGAGCCGCGAAGCCCTTTCATATACCATATCAGGTGCTTCCTTGCCTCAAGCATGGCGATATACTCTCCCTTATATTTCACTGCGTTAAGTATCTGAGTACAGGCAATGTCAAACCTATCGGAGACAGATGGAGAAGGAGGAATTTCTCTGCCTTCAATTGCGGCTTCTGTCTGTGCAAAAATCCAGGGGCACCCCAAAGCTCCCCGGCCTATCATACATAAATCCGCCCCTGTGTGCTTTAATATCGCCACTCCGTCGGAAGGGGTAAAGACATCACCGTTTGCTATTACCGGAATTGAAACGCTGTGCTTGACCTCGGCAATCATATCCCAATCTGCCTTGCCGGAATACATCTGAACTTTTGTTCTTCCATGAACCGCTAAAGCAGCAGCGCCACTATCTTCACATGCCTTGGCAAACTCAACGGCGTTAATTGAATCTTCGTCCCAACCCAGTCGCATCTTCACGGTGACTGGAATATTAACACTTGAGCTTGCCGCCTTTATTATCTCTGAAGCAAGAGGTATGTTCTTCATAAGAGCGCTTCCATCGCCATTTGATGTGATTTTCGGTGTGGGACAGCCCATATTGATATCTAGAATGTCGGCTCCCGACTGTTCCAAAGCGAGTCTTGCGCCTTGCCTTATAGCTTCCACATCGCATCCAAATATCTG
>JAAZBA010000040.1 GCA_012514045.1 Clostridiales bacterium
GAAGAGGAGAAGAGCGAAAAGGAACCTCTCAAGCTCTGGGGTAAGGTTGAAAACAGTGTAATCGTGCCTGCAACAACCCCTTCGTTTACGGCACAGTGCATCAGAGTCCCGGTAACCGATGGTCATATGGCGGCGGTATTTGCGTCATTTGATAAAAAAATTAGCTGTGAGGAAATAATCAAGCGTTGGCAGGATTTCAAGGGACGCCCCCAAGAGCTTGAGCTTCCAAGCGCACCCAAGCAGTTCCTCCACTATTTCACAGAGGACAACTGCCCTCAGACAAAGCTTCACCGTGACCTTGAAGGCGGTATGGCTATCAGTATCGGCAGGCTACGTCCTGATACCCAGTATGACATCAAGTTTGTCTGCCTGTCACATAACACCCTCAGGGGCGCTGCAGGCGGAGCTGTTCTCGCAGCCGAGCTTCTCTGCGCCGAGGATTACATCTAATTTGACAATTTGCAACGTTTATAAAACTCCTGTTTTAGCATATTTTCCCGAAAATAAAAATTAGCATTGACAAATATTCGAAGCTGTATTATAATAAATGTATATTAATATCGCAGATAAGGCAATGAAGGGGAGGAGTAGAGTTTTCCCGAAGCAAAGAGAGAGCCGCGGCTCGGTGTAAGCGGCTCGTGACGGAATGCTTGAAGGTAGCCCCCAAGCCGCAGACTGAACGACTTATTCAAGTAGGATTTGCCGGAGTCCCTCCGTTACAGGGGAAGGAGCATGATAGTGCTCTTTTAATGAGTTGGCTTGTTGTACGCAAGTCTAATTCAGGTGGTACCGCGATAGGATTATGCCTTCGCCCTGATATATGGGCGAAGGCATTTTTAGTTTTTGTCGCTGTATAGCTTTACAATTTCATCAAGAAAGAACATAACATACCGGAGGAATAATAACATGAGAAAAGAACTGCAGAAAACCTACGATCCAAAAGCTTCGGAAGACAAGCTCTATAAGTTCTGGGAAGAAAGCGGATTTTTCAACGCCGAGATTGATGAAAACAAAGAACCATTTACAATAGTAATACCCCCGCCAAATGTAACGGGACAGCTTCATATGGGACATGCTTTTGACAACACCCTTCAGGATATACTTATCCGCACAAAGCGAATGCAGGGTTATTCAGCCTTATGGATGCCCGGCACAGATCACGCCGGAATTGCTACTCAGATCAAGGTTGAGGCTGAACTGCGTAAGGAAGGAATCAACCGTTACGATCTGGGCAGAGAGGCTTTTCTTGAGAAAGTTTGGGATTGGAAGGATCATTATGGAAGCCGCATCATAGAACAACTCAAGCAGCTAGGCTCATCCTGTGATTGGAGAAGAGAGAGATTCACAATGGATGAGGGTCTTTCCAGAGTCGTCCGTGAGGTTTTCGTAAACCTCTACGAAAAGGGACTTATCTATAAAGGCAACAGAATAATAAACTATTGCCCCAATTGCCGTACAGCCCTGTCTGACACAGAAGTTGATTACACGGAGCAGCCCGGTC
>JAAZBA010000327.1 GCA_012514045.1 Clostridiales bacterium
GATTTGTGGACAACGTAGATGAGATGATGGACGCCGCCGACTGCATCATTACAAAGCCGGGAGGACTGACTACCACCGAATCGCTTGCAAAACAGCTCCCAATGATAATCCTGAACCCGATCCCCGGTCATGAAGAGAGAAACTCAGAGTTTTTGACAAACAACGGCGTAGCAATTGAGGTTACAAAGACTTTCCCTCTGGAGGATGCTATGCACTTTATGTTCCATAATCCACGTCGGCTTGAGCTTATGAAGGAGTCCATCTCCCTTTGCGCAAAGCCCAATGCCACAAACGATATAGCGGATCTTGTACATAGACTTGTTGAAAGAAAGGAATGATAAAATGTTATTAAGCGACGTAAGAATTCCTGTGGCGCTTCAGCTTGTTCTTGACGATGTGGGCTGGATGTATGGAAGGGACGAACGATGGGAAAACTATCCCTCAAGGACAGGTATGCCTCGTAGACATGTGCTTGAGGACTATGTTGCAATCAATGAAGTGGGCCGTGCGATAAACATGAAAATCCACGCCACCTTCGTAATTGGAGAATGGGATAAATGGGGCGTGCTTAGAAAGGTACCGAATTCCAATCCCTTCGGTGAGAACTGGAACGGCTCACCCCATCTCAATGTAGCGGAGGCGGAGAAAATCCGCGATTACATTAACGGCTCGGAATACATAGAAATTGCCCTGCATGGCCTTCTGCATGACTATTGGTACAACGGCGTAAACATAGGCGGCAGAGAATACGAGCAGCCTGAGGGCAATGTAAAGGGCGGGAAGGGTATAAGAGTCTCCAATGATTATCTGAGAACCCATCTTGATGCTTTTATGGAGATATATAACAACTGGGGTTTTACAAAGCCTATCCGCAGTTTCTGTTGTCCCGGGGGAGCGGGTACCGCATGGAAAGATGATGAGTTCTCCTCTGTACTGAAAGAATACGGCATTAAGTATTGGTGTAATGGTGGAATCGACCGCTGCAGAGTGTCAAACGGTATTATAATAAACCCGAAAGCAGTGCCATTCCTGCCCTGGGAGGCTTATGACATAAACCCCGCAAAGCTCGAGACACTGAATCCCGAGACATCGGGTATAATCAGTGGACACTGGCCTTGTCTGCTTAGATATGACCCTGAGCTGAATCTTGAGAGAGTGGGGGACTGGAAGAAGTATTTCCAACGTCAGGCAAACGTGTTCGGGCATATCCTGCCAAGAGATATCGCCTTTACTTCTCATCAGCAGCTGTATCGGTATTTTGCAAAGCTCAGTGAACATGGAGATATGATAAAACTTGACCTTACAAAAGCCGATGAAGCTTATCCGAACAAGCAGCCCGTTTATATAAGCGTAAAAGATGGCGCCGCTCCTACCCAGTGCATAGGCGGTGTGATATCGGAATACGAAAAGATGGAAGGCTTTATTAACTATAAAATAGATAGAACAGCCACAAGTATAATATATATTAAGTAATTGAGAGGTATCGGGAAATGCTTTGGGAAAACATATTGTCTGGAAAATTTGAAGAGGCAGTCGAGCGATCCAAAGGCGTATGCGCCATGGTAGTTGGCTGCATCGAGCACCATGGCAAACATCTCCCCTTGGGGCAGGACGTATTCCACGCAGCGGGAGTGGCAGAGATAGCGGCGGAGAAGGAGCCGATTGTCCTCTTTCCTCACATGTATTTCGGAGAAAAGAAAGGCGCCGGAGAATTTAAGGGAACAGTCATATTCTCTGCGGAGCTTCTTCAAGCAATCCTCACCGAGTCCTGCAGTGAGATGGCAAGAAACGGCTTCAAAAAAATAATCCTCATCAACGGTCACGGCGGCAACACAAGTCTTCTCAATAACTTTGCAAGAAGCGTCCTCTATACCCCCAAGGATTACACAGTAGTGGTATACAATGCTTCACGTTCATGGCCTAGCGTACAGGAGATGATTGATATTTGCGAATCCGGAAACAGGGGATATTTCCCTGAACTTACGGACGAGGATATTGAAGTACTTAAAAACTATGTGGCAACAAACACCACAAAAGGTCACGGCTGCTTTATGGAAACAGCTATAACCTTGGGTGTAAAGCCTGAGCTTGTGGATCTTTCAAAGGTCAACGCTGTGGATGGCACATCCTCCCACTACATGGATAAGTTGACGAAAGCCGGCTTCTACACTCCTTACGGTTGGATGGCCGACTATCCCAACTCCTACTCATCCGACGCCCACGACAATAACAACGAGCGCATAGGAAGAAGCGCCGTAAAATACGCCTCCGACAAAATGGCTTCTGCATTCAAGGTTCTCAAAGAGGATGATACACTGGA
>JAAZBA010000220.1 GCA_012514045.1 Clostridiales bacterium
GCGTTATCTGTTCTTTACTGCCCGCTGCATTTCCCGGTCCGCGTCGCGTCTCGCCATGTCCTCCCGCTTATCGTAGAGCTTTTTGCCCTTGGCAAGAGCGATTTCCAGCTTGACTTTTGAGTCTTTGAGATAGATTGACAGCGGGATAAGGGCGAAGCCGTCGCGGTTTACCTGACCGGCAAGGCGCATTATCTCACGCTTGTGCATAAGAAGCTTCTTGTCACGAAGGGGATCCCGGTTGAAGATGTTTCCCTTCTCATAGGGGCTTATATGCATGCCGTGGACGAAGAGCTCCCCGTTCTTGACGGTGCAGAAGGCCTCCTTCAGGTTGACGGAACCTGCGCGGATGCTCTTTACCTCCGTGCCGGCAAGGGAAATTCCCGCCTCGAATTTTTCGATTATATGATAGTCGTGATATGCTTTTCTGTTTGTGGCTATTAGCTTTGTGCCGGCCATGGGATCACATCCTTTTTTTGTATCGTAAAACATTTTTATATCATAAAGCAAGAATCCACTAAGAAATTATACCCCTAAAGCCATATTTAGTCAAGTAAACCACGCGTAAATTTGAAGCGTAACGGAAAACGAGGGTATTCTTTGAAAAATGTGAAAAACCTATGCGAAATCACCCCTGAAATGATGTAAAGACAGAGGAAAGACTGCAGAAAAGGAGAAAAAACATGAAAAGAATCAACGCGGTACACTCGGTTATCATGTCAAACGAGGACAGCATCTTCAATTACTTCGGATGGCCCAGCGTGACGATCCTCTCGGACGGAACACTGGTCTGTGTCGCCTCAGGATTCCGCCTCGGGCACGTCTGCCCCTTCGGCAAGTCCTGCATAAGCTATTCAAGGGACAACGGAAGGACATGGACAAAGCCCGCCCCGGTAATAGACACGCCCCTTGATGACCGTGACAGCGGCATCACCTGCATCGGGGGAAACAGGGTTATTATAACCTCCTTCAACAACACCGCCATGGCCCAACGAGGCTACGCGGGAGAGGACAAGGAGACGGATTCGAAGTTTGTGAAAAAGAGAAGGGCATTCATCTACGCTTACCTTGACCTGCTGGACGAGACAAAGCTACAGGAAAAGTACTACGGCTCCACATACGTCATAAGCGAGGACGGAGGATATACCTTCGGAGAGGTAAAAAGGGCGCCTATTTCAAATATTCACGGTCCCTCCGTGTCGCCTTCGGGGGAGGTAATATACATCGGCCGGGCTTTCGAGCGTGAGCCGGACAGGGTGGAGTGCTGGAAAATGAAAGAGGACGACTCCTTTGAGTTCGTATCCGCCATAGAGAACGTGTCCGATGAGCATGGCAGTCTTCTCAGCTGCGAGCCCTGCAGCGTTATCCTCCCTGACGGGAAAATACTTGTGCATATAAGGGTACAGCGCGGGGGGAAAGGAGTGAAAAAGGTTTTTACAACCTACCAGTGCCAGTCGACGGACGGTGGAAAGACCTTCACGAAGCCTTACGATCTGAAAAACGAAGGAGCCCCCTGTCATCTGCTTCGTCATTCAAGCGGCGTGCTGATCGGTACCTACGGCTACAGGAATCCCCCCTTCGGTCAGCGTGTGATGCTGAGCCGCGACGACGGCAACACATGGGATATGGACTACATACTCCGTGACGACGGGGAAACGGGGGATCTGGGATATCCCTGCACCACAGAACTCCCCGACGGCAGGCTCCTGAGCGTGTACTACCAGGCAGAGCCCGGAAACAGCCATACGGTGATCATGCAGAGCATTTGGGAGCTGCCGAAGGAGTAAAAGAAGTGCCGCTTTTTTGATAACCGAACCTGTCAATAAAATGTGATAATCGGGAAAAATAACACATAATCACGCCGAACCGCAGTAAAAATCCCTTTACTGCGGTTCCTTTTATGTAATTTATACATTGATTTTTCACGGCGTTTAATGTACAATTCATTATAAAGAATATGTACAGATCATCATGAAAGGGTCTTATGAATGAAGAAGATTTTGATAGTATTGGGCTCCGATTCGGACCTTAATGTTATGCGCGCGGCAACTGAGGTTCTCGCGCGCTTTGGCGTGCTATATGAGCTGAGGATCGCCTCCGCTCACCGCACCCCCGCACTCGCCCATGAGCTCAGCTCCACCGCGAGGGAAAAAGGTTTCGGCGCGATCATCGCAGCCGCGGGAAAGGCTGCCCATCTGGCGGGAGTTTTAGCCTCGTGCACAACGCTTCCCGTTATCGGCGTGCCCATAAATGCCTCCACCCTTGACGGACTGGACGCTCTTCTTTCCACTGTGCAGATGCCAAAGGGCATACCTGTGGCGACGGTGGCAATTGACGGAGCGGACAACGCCGCACTGCTTGCCGTTGAGATGCTGGCAATACACGATGACGAACTTGCGGAAAAGCTTTCGGAATACAAGAAAGAGATGGAAAACGCGGTCATAGCCAAGGATCTGGCCGCCAGGGAGGGTAAACTATGACAAAGAGCTATTCAGACAGCTATCGCGACGCGGGAGTTGACGTAACAGCCGGCTACGAGTCGGTGGAACTGTTCAAAGCCAAGGTCAATAGCACATATATTCCCGGCGTGCTGGGTGATATCGGCGGCTTCGGCGGTCTCTTTGAGCTGCCGGTCAAAA
>JAAZBA010000087.1 GCA_012514045.1 Clostridiales bacterium
TTCGGAAACGAGGGAGGCTCTGCAGTACACAATCTCTGTATTCGGGAAGAATTCTTTCAGAAGAGTGGCGGCTGCTTTTGCGGCCTGAGAAGTTTCCGTAAGCTGGCGGTTTATGAACCCATACTTTTCTTCCGCGGTGAAAGGTGTGGCTCTCGTAAGACGGCGGTACTTTTCCTCGCTTATCAGTCCCGCGTGACGCAGGTATTCCCAATAGCCTCCCATTGAAGCGCGGATATTTTCATCAATGGGATATTTGTCGCCTTTGATTCCGTTCATCTCCGACAGTGAAAGAACCCTGTTGTTGATTATACTATCATCTTTGACATATGACTGAGGATAGATATGGTCTATATCATAGGCTTTGGAGGAGAGCTCGCTTAGCTTTATCGCTTTTCCGCTGTACATACACTTGCCAAGTTGAATATAATATAGGAAAAGTTTGTCCCCCTGAAGCTTATTGTCAGCCTCAATACCCATGTCTTCAATCTGTTCCCTAAGCTGCCGGACGTCCTCGTTATTGATTTTATCGTAAAGGTCAAATATTTGCTGCTTTCTTGATACAGTACGTTTACTCTTCTGCTCCTTCGTTGCGCCGCGTGTTGTTTCGATAAAGATTTTCTCGGGAGCTCCGAACGCGCGCTTTACGTCCTTCACAATGTCAAGCATGCGGTATATCGGTCTTTTTACTGCGTTTGAGATATACATGTCGTCAAGTCGGCTTTCGAGCGTCCTCTTGTTGAGACAATAGTACTCGTTTATGTAATCCTCCAAAGCTTCGATAAAGGTGTATTGGTCTGAGAGAAGCTCCATGAGATTGTTCCGTGTGTTCCATAGAGCCTCAATTATTGACGTTACCTCGCCTGTCGCTTTGCAAACTCCGTCAAGCTCTTCAAGGAACTTCCTTGAAAGCCTTCCAAAATCCTTGATTTTTATGCCACAGATGTACTTGCGATCCACCGGAGTTATATTTGGATATGTTTTTTCAAGCCAGTCCTCAAGGCGACGCTTGTCCTCTGCGTATGATGCTCTTTCTATGATCTTTTCAACGTCTTCAACCGAGAGCGTGTTTGTGTCTAACAAACGTTTGAAAGCAATCTGAGGTATGAGATTGGATTTAATGTCGATATCTATGCCTGTAACGGCTTCCCTTTCATCGGATTTGATATATCCGTTGCATTCAAGATAATCGATGAGCCTTTTTCTCGTTACCTTTTTTACTTTCATAAACAAATCCGTGTAAATGCGCTGCTTAAGCTCGACCGATATTCTCTCACCATTTATACGCAGGTTATTTATCTCATTGAGCACAGTGAATTTATGATAGAGTAGGGAATCCTTCGGAAGCACAGGCTCTCCCAGCAGATAGGTGCAGGTGTTTGTCATTGATTCGATGAACTTTTGCTCGCTTTTGTCAAGATCGACCATACTCTCGAAGTTCCATGGTGTGATTTTGCCTGCTTTACGTTCAAGCCAAGCGTATGGCGAGTTCGGATTCAGCGGACCTACAAAATAAGGAATATTGAACAGGAAGACAGACATGATTTTGTCGCTGACGGTTATCCCGTCCTCATCTTCTTCGGAGAGGAACGGCAAATACCCGGCGGCGTTTTTAAGCAATACCTGAAGCTCATACTGGTAGAGCTGCTGCGGTATAACGCGGTTGTCTCCGTCTCTCTGCTTAGGCAGAAACGTGTATAGCTCAAGCCGGGAACACATGTCCTCGAATACTAAAATATCCTCGTCTTCCGGGTTGATCCCTTGAATTATTTTTTTGAGATTATTCGAAAAGGCTAATTTGTCTGTTCTCTTTATATTCTCTTTTTTGTTATCCGTATGTCCGACATATGAAGCATAAGAGGTGTCTTTAGTCGAACGAAAAACTTCGTCGTACTTCTCAGGAAGGTATTTCCTAATTATATATTTGAGTGTCCTTAAGTCGTCCTTGTGTTGTTCATATGTTTTTACCTTTGCTTCTGAGATTGTTGTTCCGTCCCCGAGAGCGTCCGCAAGAACAGACCAGTCATATACTTTTCTGAGAGCTTCTATAATATCATAGTCATCTCCGATAGCTGACATTATTTCTGTAAAATTTGTCTCGTCGCTGTCAAGGCTGAATTTGCCCAAATCGCTATATTCGTCCTTGCAGAACAAATCGCTGAGCGTGCATTTTCCTCCTGCAAGCAATTTTACGATTGTTTTCCTGCTGAACGGGAACTCGTCCGTAGATTCCGATTCAAGCTTCGTGTCGCCATACAGGATTTGCGTAAGCTCGCTTATTTTAGATCCGATCCGTTGTTTTTTTCGCAGTACGTCCGCAAGCCTGTCTATGTCGACTTCTTCCCAGGGAGCAGAGTATCCGCTGTTTGTGAAAAAGCCGATGAAGCTTTCGTAAACGCCATGAAAATCCTTGACGTCATCAAGATTGTTTACATTGATATTGCTTAGAAAATGGCCTCTGTGCGCGACAAGCCATGCGCAGGCAAGATAAACAAGCCTCACATCATGAGGGTCTTTGTTCGTCATCAAATCATATATCAGATGATGAATCGTGGGATATCTGTCATTGTACTCTACGTCAGTAAATCCTGTGTCATTGAAAAAGATATACCTGTCTTTCGTTTCGTCCCTGAACAGGCTGCTCTCGCGAAGACGAATATAGAATCTGCTGTCGGTTTTTGCGATTTCATTCGCGAATAGTTCCTGTATAAAGATTACACGTTGCTGCCGTCTGTCAAGTCTCCGTCTCGCTGTGCGAAAGCTGCGTCTTTTAGCTTTTAGCAACGCCTCATCGAAAACAGTTACCCCCCATGCAGGCTTGCCTGCGCACTTCAGCAGATCATAGCTTTCATCAGTAGCCGCATAACCAACTGAATCAGTTCCAATATCAAGTCCAAGGTAATAATTTTTCTGTGACATATTGACATTTTCCCTTTCCTGTGATACAATAATATCGTAGCTTAAGACCTCTACTAAGTTACACTGCGAGTTCAAATAAAAGTTTACTCAAATCGTTGGCTTGTCCAACAGCACATGGTGTGCGCAAAGAATCTCTTAAGTGAGATTCTTTTTTTGATGTCTCTTATTTGATAATGATTCTATATTCTTTTTTTCTTTGTATTTTATCACATTATCATACAATTTTAAAGAGGCAATTTTCCTGTTCTGAAATATTCCCATAAAAACAAAAAAGCGCCTGCCGGAAGCACCCGGCAGGCGGCAAAATCATATTTTACACTTCGGTCTTCCACAAACCATGGAGATTGCAGTAGGCAAAA
>JAAZBA010000064.1 GCA_012514045.1 Clostridiales bacterium
TGTAATAGAGCCGCAGGCAACAGACACCCAGAAATTTACCCCTGTTGTGGGGGGCACAGCACAGAAGCGGCATCCCGAGCCTGGACCTGAATATAAGCAGAAAGGCGATTTTTTGGATGATGTGACTCCGGTGAAAAAGGAGAGCAAGAAGAAAAAGAAGAGAAAAAAGGATGAATACGACGATTATAACGACTATGATGTGGACTATATTCCCAGGAGAAGAACATCTGTATTCGTCTATCTTATAACAGCCGTCATCACGGCGGCGGTGTTCCTTGGCGGCGCCATGTTTATATTTAGGACAATTTTCATTACTGACGGTGAAAATAAAGCAACGGATGTGGCAGTGCCGGATCTTGTAGGCAAAAACTACATGGAAGTCATGTCAAACCCGAAGTACGAGGACTACAGAATAATCCAGGGAGAAACGGTTTATAACAGCACAGTTGAAGAGGGCTTTATAATCGATCAGACACCTACTGCCAACAGGATGATGAAGCCTGATGCAGAAATTTATGTCACAGTAAGCTTGGGAGCAAAAAAAGTCATGATGCCGGATATCACAAACGTCGAGTATCGTTCCGCATGTCTTGAGCTTACAAAGAGAAACATCCTGTACGAGCTGCACTTTGAGCTGTCCGAGGAGATTGCCAACGGAAACGTTACAAGAACGGAACCCTCCGCCCTCACTGAGTTGGATTCTGGCTCCAAGGTTACAGTATATGTAAGCCAGGGCAAGGTAGTCAAGACAACTATGGTACCAGATTTGAAGGGGTTGAGCGAGGAAGCGGCGAGAAAACGTCTTGAGAGCTTCTCCCTGTTGATCGGAAACGTTATTCCTATCCCCAGCGAGGAGGATCCGGGCACGGTTATAAGCCAGAGTATACTGCCCAATACTGAGGTCAACGAGATGACCTCCATAGATATAAGCATATCCTCCAATGTGGCTGATCCTGCAACTCCCGATGATGATCCCAACGCTGAAGGCACGGAGGGTGAGGGAGAAACAGCAGACAGTGGCAGTGACACTGATGAAGGCGACAGCGGCACCAGCGAAAAAAGAAAGTCATATATCCTCAAGGTGGGTTTATCAACAACAGATGAGAAGTCCCTCGTTGAGGTCAAGGCAATGGGTCAGGTTATCTATTCCGAGGAGTTTGACTCATCCCTTGGCAAGGTGAGCATAACTCTTTACGGCAAGGGAAGCGAGCTGCTGAGCGTATACGTAAACGGCACTCTTAAAGGTGAGGAAGTCGCGCTTTATGAATAATGAGCTAACAAGACGCGGTCTGATTATAAAGGGAATCGGCGGTCTGTACACTGTACGAACCGCCGATGGCGATATTGTCTGCAAGGCAAGGGGAAAATTTCGTATTTCCGATATTAAGCCAATGGTGGGTGACAACGTCGCCATAAAAATACAGCCTGATGACAGTGGCGTTACATGGGAGATCGAGACAAGGAAGAATGACCTAGTTCGCCCGGCTTTGGCAAACCTTGACAGACTGATAGTAATCGCCTCAGAAGCGCCTCCGATAACGGATAAATTTCTCATTGACAAAGTCACCGCTATAGCTGGACACAAAGGTATCGAAATTATAGTCTGCATAAATAAGTGCGATCTGGCGCCGGGAGAAGAGCTTGAAAGGATATATAAATCTGCAGGTTTCATGGTGATAAAGACAAGCGCCAAAACAGGGCAGGGTATAGATGAGATAAAGAGCATAGTCACCCAAGGCATAACAGCGCTGACCGGAAACTCAGGAGTGGGAAAATCCAGCATAATCCGCCATCTTAAGCCGAACAAAGATATCCCTGTGGGAGCTCTCAGCGAGAAAATCGGACGAGGAAAGCAGACCACGAAACATGTGGAGCTGTTTGAGTTGACGGAGGGAAGATATATCGCCGACACCCCGGGGTTCCAGTCCTTTGACGTGGAGCGCATGGACCTGGTGCTTAAAGATGACCTTCAACACGCTTTTATTGACTTCGCTCCTTTTATTCCCGATTGCCGATTTACAAGTTGCACGCATATAAAAGAAAAAGGTTGCGCGGTGAGAAAGGCTGTAAAAAAAGGAGAGATTGAGGAATCCAGATACGGAAGCTATATCATGCTATACGAGAGCATGAAAGAAATAAATGAATGGGAACTAAAAAAGCAGGAAAGGAACGATTAAAAATGAAGTTTCAGATTTTTTCGGACAACGAATGGCTTTATCCCGACAGCGTTATAACCGAGGGAAAAACAATTGCTTCGCTGTACCTGGCAAAGAACGCAAGCGACTGCTTTCAGATTCTGACAGATACCACCTTAAAAGGCGGGGAAGCATTCAAGTTCTCCCATGACCTTGAGGGGCTGGAGGTAACAATGCTGCAGCTTTTGCCGGCGAGAGTGGAAGCAAACAGCGCCGCTGACTACCTTGTAACACTGGACTACGAAACAGTAAAGGACTTTGTTGAGCGCCAGGCTCCCTACGATGTGTTTGACGTAACCGCTACAATTGACGGAGATGTCTTGAAAGCCGGAAGATGCGCTTTTTATGTAAGAGTGAAATCCTCCTCCGACACAGTGGCGGGAGAGAGGATAGGCAAGGTGGAAATCATCGTAGGTAATGAAAAGATAGTTGTCGATGTGTCAGCAGAGGTATACAGCTGCGCTGTACCGGAGCTTGAGGACGCCAAATTTGGTATGATAAACTGGCTCTTCCCGGATCATATCTGCAAGCAGCACAATGTGGCCAAGGATAGCGATGAATTCTGGGATATGATGGGCAAGTACATAGATAACGAGTTGGACATGAGAAATACTCACCTTCAGCTGCCCTCTGGAATGCCCATTCGTGATGAAGAAGGAAAGGTAATTGGTTTCGACTTTACTTTTGCTTCAAAAGTCGGCAATCTTGCTCTTAAGAAGGGATTCAACTACATTTACGGTGGCTTTGTGGCAAGGTTCGAGGACTGGAAGGACGATGAGCAATACCTTCTGTGGGACAGAAAGGTCGGCTCCTGTTCGATTGAGGGCTACAGACAGCTTAAGCTCTATTTCGAAGCCCAATACGCTGAGATTGAGAAACACGGCTGGAAAGACCGCTACATGCAGGGTCTTGTGGACGAACCTCAGTTCCCCAACAGCATGTCCTACCGGGCTCTTTCGGGCATCTGCCGTCAGTGTATGCCGGGTATAAAGATCATCGATCCTGTTGAGTCCACGGAGCTTTACGGTGCCCTTGAGATATGGGTTATTAAGCAGGCAGTATACGACAAATATCCCGAGCGCTATCAAGCTATCAGAAAAGAAGGCGGCGAGCTCTGGGTTTACACCTGTGGCTTCCCGGCAGGAGACTGGATGAACAGAGCTATAGACTTAAGCCCCCTTGCAGGAAGACTTCCCACATGGATGGCTGTAGCAGACAATATGCTGGGCTTCCTCCACTGGGGGTATAACGCCTGGAACGATAAACCCTATGAGGAGACCTGTTATAACCAGCGGAGCGGCGAACGCAAGCTGCCTCCAGGAAACGGATTTATAGTATACCCTGGCGATAATGGACCTTGGGACAGCATAAGAAGCCATCTCCAGCGTGCAGGTGCGGAGGAAGCGGAGCTTCTGCTTCAGTATATGGCAAAGGATGAAGCAGCTGCAAGAGCGCTTATAGCGAAAGTCTGCACAAGCTTTAAGGATTACACAAAGGATATAAGCTTATTTGCCGACGTGAGAAAAGAGCTTTTAGAGGCTCTTTCGAGGTAAAAGAAATTACATTGCTAGTCATATACTCTGGTCTGTGAGCGTTTGATGGATACGTTTAATGGCATGGATGAGGGATCCGGGAAATAATGACGTTAGTAACAAACCAAAAACGTGAAAAATGAATTGCTTTAAAAAGTTATGAAAAGACAGTAAAAACCCCCATTTAATGCTTTTAAATGGGGGTTTTATGGTGATCCATCCGCGATTCGAACGCGGGACACCCTGCTTAAAAGGCAGGTGCTCTGCCGACTGAGCTAATGGATCAAGCAATATAAAACGTAAAATAATAATAAGCACTGATGCAATCAGAAAAGTAGACTGTCGGCAGAGCGCACTCTGCACGACTGAGCTAATGGATCGGGTAACATAAAATGTGAATATATAAACAAAGCCGATAAATGGCATAATAACCTTGGCTGGGCTGGCAGGACTCGAACCTACGAATGCCAGAGTCAAAGTCTGGTGCCTTACCGACTTGGCTACA
>JAAZBA010000258.1 GCA_012514045.1 Clostridiales bacterium
AGCCGATGCTGTCAAAGAGGGATTTGATGTCGCCATGCTTATGCCCTATATTATAGGTATAGTGGTGGCGTCGGTATCGGGCATAGCGGCAATACGCTTTGTAAAGCACTTGACACAAAAAAAGAATTTTCGTCCCTTCGCAATATATTGCACGGCATTGGGACTGATTACGGTTATTCTAAGTCTGATATTCTGATATCGGACTGATATCAGACAGAAATGCGGTATATGTAATGGCAACAAAAACAAACTCTACAAAAAAGAACACAAGAGGCTCAACCTTGAAAAGTCCGGTAAAGAGTACCGGAAAGCCGAGTCAGCCTAAAAAAGGTGTTACACAGTCAAAGAACACAATTAAGAAAAATAGAAAACCACAGCGCCGTGAGTTATGGGTTGTGGGTACTTTTCTTGCGGCTTTTTTACTGTTCCTATCGGTGTTCGGAGTGGAGGGAATGCTGCTTGAGCTACTCAAGTCATTTATCAGAGGGCTCATAGGTTCCGGCTCATATATTCTGCCTTTTGCGTTCATTATTGCATGTGTAATTATAATTTTTGCCAGAGGCAACCCGGTGGCAAAAAAGCTGACGGCACTGTTTTCCGTGCCGGTACTATTTGGAATGTTGGATCATTTCATAATGCGTGATGTGGAGATATCAGAAAAATATGTTCAGAAGCTATACATGACAGGAACAGTGCTGGAGTCAGGCGGAGTGATATCGGGAGGTATTGCCATGCTTATGTCAGCGCTGCTTTCTGAAATCGGAGCTATGATTATAACGATACTTGTTCTAGTATATACATTTCTAGTCATATTCAATATCAAACTATCACAGATTATAGATTTTATAATAAGCATAAAGGACGGATATGACGAAAGAAGAATCGAGAGAGGGGAGTACGAATATATCGAGTACGATGAGTATGAAGAGGATGAGGAGCCTGTATACATGTCACATTGGACTAAAAAGCCTGTTCCCGTTCCTGCGCAACCTAAAAATGAAAATAAATACCGTCCAGTAACTGATATACCCCTCGATCCCGTGTCACCTGTACGAAAAGACAAGATAAAAAAACAGGAAGAAGCAGAGGAAGGTGACTTCCATGAGGCAGCTCCCAAAGCTAAAAAGAAGGCACCTTTTAACAGAAACACGGAAACTTCCTACGACGGTCTTGTACATATTCCTCGAAAGAAGGAGAGTTATGATGGCCTTGTGAACAACCCTCGAGATAATGTTCCGCTGCCCAGATTTGTGCCTCCGTCTTCTGATGAGGAGATTGAAATGTGGCGTGAACAGGAAGAGGAAAAGGATGCTCTCCTCTTCAATGTGGATGTTGAGACCGAAGAGAACACGGTGTCGATTCCTGAGGAGAATATTACGGTTGGTCCCGCTAAGCCAGTGGCGGAAAACGTGGTTGTAGTAGATACCCATAAGGCAAACAGCGAGAATTCACAAGAGATTGAAAAAGTACAATCTGCTCAAGCTGACTATATATTCCCACCCATAACACTTTTGAAAGAGGACAAAGGAGGTCATTCCGACGATGCCACGGAGGAACTCCGACAGAGATCACAAATACTCAATGATACGCTGGTAAGCTTTGGAGTTGAAGCTCAGATAATAAACGTAATCCGCGGACCTGCGGTTACAAGATATGAGCTTATCCTTGCAAGGGGCGTTAAGCTCACAAGATTGACAACTCTTCAAAACGACATCGCTTTGGCTCTTGGAGCCACAAGTGTGCGTATAGCAGCGATTCCGGATAAATCCGCTGTAGGCATCGAAGTACCAAACAAGATTGTCCAGACAGTATTTCTGAGGGATGTGCTTACCTCCAAGGCTATGACGGATATGAAGAGTAAAA
>JAAZBA010000206.1 GCA_012514045.1 Clostridiales bacterium
CTTGCGGGGATCAACGACAAACAAAGCACCAGGGAGCCTTCTCATCTCTACAACACCACCAAGGTACTTCTCAAGCTTCTCAATCTCTCCGTTAAGCTTGATAACTTCTTTCTTTGGAAGAAGATCAAATGTGCCGTCTGCGCTCATCTTTTTTAGCTGGTTTAGACGATCCACTCTGCGACGCATTGTCTTGAAGTTTGTGAGCATACCGCCAAGCCATCTGGCGTTGACATAGTACATACCTACTCTCTCGGCTTCTTCTCGGATGGCATCCTGAGCCTGCTTCTTTGTTCCTACAAACAGAAGAGCGTCGCCGGCTGCTGCCATGTCACGAACGAAGTTATAAGCCTCTTCAAGCTTCTTGACAGTTTTCTGAAGGTCGATGATGTAGATACCGTTGCGCTCTGTATAGATATACTGAGCCATCTTGGGGTTCCATCTGCGTGTCTGGTGGCCGAAGTGTACACCGGCTTCCAGAAGCTGTTTCATTGAGATTACTGACATTTTTGTCCTCCTTTTGGTTTATACCTCCACAGCGTCTATTGCCAAAAAGACCCCCTTTTGAGGGCACCAAAAAGACATTCCACGCCATGTGTGTATTTCATACCTAAATAGTATACCATAAAAGTGATAATTTGGCAAGGGAAATATTTCATAATAACAAATAATTATTGCCGCTTGTCGCATTAATTTTTGACAAATGGTACAATACACCGCATTGGCTTTCTCTTTCATCTCTTAATGTGTATTCTTTGACACAAAATCGCCAAAGATGTATACTTAGCATATCCCGCTATATTATCAAGGATAAGAGCTGTTTTCAAGTGAATATACTCTTTGACAAAGCAAAAGCAAGAACCTATAATCGGTTTTCAAAACTACCTTTGGGAAACGTTATTGCCAAAGGTTGGCTAAAAGATCAGCTTATCCGCTCCTATGCCGGTATGGGTGGCAATCTTGATAAGCTTGAGCCCGATATGATAGCAAACGCTTTTACGAGCCATTCTTCATTCAAAACCTTCAGAGGAAATCCTGCCGATCCGACTTTTGCAGCAGGATGGTCCAGCGAGATTTCAGGTACATATTGGACAGGTTTAACAGAGCTCGCCTTTACTCTTGACGATGAAGAAGCAAAGAATAGGGTCACAAACTGGGTAGATGCTGTACTTCATAATCAGGACGAGGACGGATATTTGGGAGGCTACTCCAAAGAGACAGACCGGTTCGCCGACTACAACTCCTGGGGTTCCAACTGGTGCTATCGTGCTCTTTTAGCCTATTACGAAGCATCGGGACGGGAGGATGTGTTAGAGGCGGTTTACAAAGGGCTTCTTTGGTTCTGTGAAAACTGGAAGAACCACAAGACAGACTATGCAGGTCCTACAATAATTGAATCCATGATAATAGTCTACAGCTATACCGGTGACAAAAGACTTGTACGCTTTTGTAAAGATTGGCTGCTTTGGCTTGAAGACAATTCAAGGCATCAGAACAAAATATCTCAATATCTCTCCGACAGACTTCCCTACGGCTCTATGCATACTGTGGCTTACGGTGAAAACGTAAAACATCCCGCTATTGTTTGGTGTGCTACAGGAGAAGAGAGGCTTCTTAACGCAAGTCTCAACGGCATGGATAAGGCATTAAAGAAGATTGTTTTTCCCATAGGTGGCGCCGGCTCTAACACCGAACACTTAAGTCCCGTAAGCAGTGACGGAGAGATTGAATATTGTAACTTTTCCACCTTCAACCACACTTATGGCTGGATGGCTATGGTTACCGGGCAGTCTCGCTGGGGCGATGAAATCGAGCGATGTATATTCAACGGCGCTCAGGGAGCAAGAATGAAGGACGAGCGGGCTATAGCGTATTTTACTTCCCCCAATCAGATAAAGGCTACAAGAAGCTCTGCCATCTATGCTACCTGGGTCGACAACGAGGTCTATGCTCCCTGCTATTATGTAGCTTGCTGCCCTGCCCAGTCGGTAAGAACTGTTCCAGAGTATGTGCGCTCCATGTGTCTGACAGACAGGGAAGATAATCTATTCCTTCTCTGCTACGGTCCTTGTGACATAAGGTCTAAGAAGCTGGATATCACTCAGGATACAATGTATCCCTTCAGAGAGAATATAACTTTTAAGATCAATCGTGCAGAGGACAATGCAAAGCTTTGTCTTCGTATTCCTGAGTGGTGCAAAAACGCCGCAGCAATTGTCGGCAGCAAAAATATACCACTTAAAGCAGATGAGCTCGGTTTTGCATGCCTTGATTCAAAGCTTAAAACCGGAGATGAAATCACCGTACACTTCCCGATGGCTCCAATGCTTCATAAAGCTGATGACGCCGACGCTTCTTCGAAATTCCCCATGTATATCACAAGAGGACCACTCGTCTTTGCCATTCCCGTTGATGTAAGATGGGAAAACTATGAAGGTGACCCTATCACTCCTCTTCCTGAGAACTGGAACTGGTTTGAGGCGTTCCCGGATGTAAATGATTTCCACAGTGCCTCATTCAACTCAGCTATTGATGAAAACCTTACGGAGGATGCGCTGAATGTTGAGGAACTGGATGTGGACGGATATGTATGGGAGAAACCGCCTGTAACAATTACCCTTCCCCTCAGACGTACACTATACAACCATCTTGACTGCAGTCTGCGCACATATCAACATTACGGCTCCGAGCTTGAGACGGAGGATAAGGATGTAATGACAAAGCTTGTACCTTACGGATGTACGAATCTTAGAATTACATTTATTCCCAGAGGGAAGAAATAGGGATTCTGTAGCAAGCAAAATCAAGAAAAACGGTATTAGACGATACTTGTGCATAAGTATAAATATCGTCTATATGTGTAGCTTCAAGTTTAACGCAAATTTAGCGAC
>JAAZBA010000320.1 GCA_012514045.1 Clostridiales bacterium
CGACGGTGACGAGTTTGTGCGCTGCTGCGACGATGCATTGGCGGAAACGGGCTTTGAGCTCAGGGAAAAAAGAGTTCGCTATGCCCAGGCTGCCTCATGGGATTCAAGAGTTGAACAGATGGAGAGCATACTCAGAGAGAACAAAATTTTTGAAAATTATGAGGAATAATCATGTTTCGTATAGTATCTGCCGAATACGCCGTAAGTCATATAAAGGACGGTGACTGCATCGGTATCAACGCTTTTCTGTCACTTGCCAACCCCGGAGCGCTTCATGATGCTATTTCCAATCGTGTTGAAGCCACAGGCCATCCGTCAAACCTGACTCTGTTCGGAAGCTCCGGTTTCGGCGCCTGGGACGAAAGCATGTTTGCCGACAGATACGCTGCCTTAGGAGCCGTGTCGAAGGTCATCGCAAGCCACTTTGCCTCAATGCCGGTAATAACGAGGCTTGCGGTGGAAAATAAAATCGAGGTCTATAATTTGCCTCTGGGGGTACTGTCCCATTGCTTGCGTGCAGCGGCGGGAGGAGAGAAGGGGCTTCTGTCCCGTGTTGGAAGAAATATCTTCGTGGATCCACGAATCGACGGACCTGGGGTTAACAGCATATCCAGAGAGGAGCTTGTAACCGTGACACAAGTGGCGGGTGAAGAGTACCTCTACTACAAAACCCCCGCAATCGACGTAGCGCTTATCAAGGGCACCACTGTGGACCCTAACGGCAACATAACATTTGAAAAAGAATGCCTAACCGTTGACGCCTTGGCGCTCGCGCAAGCCACAAAAGCCAACGGAGGCATAGTGATCGTACAGGTCGAGGGGGTGAGTCATGTGTTCGCCCGACCGAGAAACGTAATTGTGCCGGGGATTTTAGTGGACTACGTTGTGGTGGTGGAGGATCAGAAGCAGCTTTTGCATACGGACTACAACCCCACCCTTTCCGGTGATATTCATGTGCCTCCCAGCCATATGGATTACTGGCTCAGCAGAATGAAACTGTCGGGCAAGAGGGGCGAAAAGGAAACGGATCCCGCCCATCTGCTTATCGGTGAGAGAGCTTCAAAGGAGCTCAAGCCCGGTCAGGTGGTAAATCTGGGCATAGGCATCCCAGAAGTGGTAGCCCAGTGCGCATCCCGGGCAGGAAAGTTAAATGAAATGACTCTTACCGTGGAATCCGGCGGTGTGGGAGGTCTTCCCGCTCCCGGTATAGCCTTTGGCGCTACTATAGGCGCGGATTTTATTTCCGACACCTCCCAGCAGTTTGACATGTACAACGGCGGAGGTCTTGATATATGCTTTATGGGAGGTCTTGAAATAGACCGCTATGGCAATGTCAACGCCCATAAACTGAAAGGCAAGTTTGTAGGCATCGGAGGTTTCGCGAATATCACCTACGCCACAAAAACCGTGGTGTTCTGCGTAACTTTCAACACCAAAGGACTGAAGGTGCACACGGAGGACGGCAAACTTGTAATCGACAGCGAGGGCAGTATAAGCAAATTCAAAAGGGAAATCGAAGCCATCAGTTTTTCTGCGAAAAACGCTCTGGAAACAGGCCAAAACGTGCTCTACGTAACGGAACGCTGTGTGTTCAAGCTGACGGAAAAGGGTTTAAAGCTGATAGAAATAACCCCCGGCGCAGAATTGCAGAGGGATATTCTGTCAAGACTTGATTTCGTACCGGAGCTTTGAAGCTCGAAAGTTTGAAAGCTTCCAAGCTTCTAAGCTTTAAAATAACATCAAGCAAAAAGGAGAAATACGGATGAAAAACATCAAAGTACTGTGGAACAACGGCAAAAACAAAGGAGCTGTAGCGGCAAGCTACTGCAGTGATGTATCTCCGAAGAGCTTTAATACAGATTGTCTCGTAATAACCCTTGAGGGAGAGTCACTGCAATACGGAGCCAAATCTACCATCGTAAACATATGGGCTGAGCGTGACCCCTTCAGCTTCCTTGCCCGTGACGTAAACAAGCTCAGTCCCATATATATCCCGGAGTTTGAGGTTGTGGTGACAGAGGGTGAGGACAAGAGAGACTATGCCTCTATTGTTACCGCCATAAAGGCAGGCGCAGGCAAGACAAAGAAGGCTATAACCGAAGAGGAACCGGAATTCTCATATAAAAGGGCAGCCGCAGAAACCCGCGACCTGCCGGGCCCCGCATGGTTGGGTATCTCGAAGGACATGCGCTTCTTTGAGGTTGGACTTCGCACGAAAGCCTGCGGTAACGACGCCGAGACATACGACTATATAAAGCCCCGTTTCTTTACATCAACATGGACAAGAGATAATGATCCTGATCTTTATGACGGGAGGGAGATGGCTCCCGAGATGAACGGTCGCGAGCTTCGCTACAGCATGATGACAGGTCGCGGTTTAGGTTGCAGACATCAGGTTACCCGCTGCCTGGAGGAAGGCTATATGCCTATCCTTAACGCTGTCAACGAGGACGACGGCATCCGCTATACAATGCAGTATTTCGCTACCCAGGAAGTAAACCCCCTCAGAGCAGACACAATCAGAGGCACCGACATGTTTGCCGCCGACGCCTTTGGCTGCGGTAATATGCTGACGGGCAAGAGTCGGGAGTACGCCAAAAGCATACTTGAAAGCGAAATCCTCCGGGAAGAGGAGACGGTCATGTATGTAAGGGTTGTGGCGGAGAACACCACAAAAGCGCCGGCTTACAGCTTTGTGTACATGCCAAACCCGGTGCCGGGCAGAGAGTATGACAAGAAAGCCCCGGATATCAGATACAACTCCGAAAAGGGATATGTATATTCTCCTGTAACCGGCAGAGTTATGTTGATGGCAAAGCTTGAGGGAAATCCTTGTCCCCAGGAGGAGATGGCGGTACTTCTCCAACCGGGAGAGAAGATAAACTACGAGTTCAAGATTCCCCACCGTCCCATTTCCCCTGAGAGAGCAGAAGCCCTTCAGGCTCAGTGCTACGACTCCAGGCTTAGGGAAGCAAAAGACTTCTGGGCTAACGAGCTTAAGGATGCGGCGAAGATAAAGCTTCCCGAAAAGCGTATTGAGGAAATGGTAAAAGCCGGACTTCTCCACATAGATGTAGGCTACTTCGGGAAAAACCCGGACGGTGCTGTTGTGCCCATCGTGGGTGTATACACCGCCATCGGCTCGGAAAGCTCACCGGGCATCCAATTCCTTGACGCTGTGGGCATGCACAAATTGGCGGAAAGATCCCTGGACTACTTCGTGAACAAGCAGCACGAAAGCGGTCTAATGATGAACTTCGGCGGCTATATGCTGGAGACAGGCAGCGTGTTGTGGTCTATGGGCGAGCACTACAGGATGACAAGGGATGAGGAATGGGTAAAGAGAATTCATGGCAATGTCATCGCTGCCGCTGACTACATCATTCGCTGGAGAGAGGACAATCTTGGAGATGAACTCAAGGGCGGCGAAGGCTACGGTATGATACGCGGAAAGGTAGCCGATCCGAACGATATGTTCCATTCCTTCATGCTCAACGCGGGAGCCTACGGCGGCTTGGCTGGAGCTTCGGAGCTTCTTGAAAACGTTGACCCTGAAAACGCCGCGAGAATCGGAAATATAGCGAAGGAGATGAGGGAGAATATAAGAGAATCTCTTAGTCATAACCTTGCGAAATCCCCGGTTCTTCCCGCAGGAGACGGCACATGGTACCGTTCCAACGCTCCTTGGACGGAGTATCCTGGTCCTGTTGGTATTTACTCCGAGGGCGGAAAGTGGTACTCCCACGCTACATTCACAATACGTGACCTGATAAGCACCTGCTATCTGCTGCTTCAAGGCGTCGTTGATCCGAAAGAGCCTCTGGGTGCCGAGATAATGAAATACTATTCTGAATACCTCACCATAAACAACACCGCATTTTCCCAGTCCTATTACAGCCCTCACCCTTACGGCAACATCGTCAGGGGAGAGGTAAAGCCTTATATTAAGGAGTTTTATTCCGGGTTCGCTTCTCTTGCGGACAGAGAGACCTACAGCTTTTGGGAGCATTACCACCACGCCAGCCAGCATAAGCTCCACGAGGAGACCTGGTTCCTTATGAGAGTGCGTTGGATGCTCGCTCTCGAGGATTATAAGAATAGCGTTCTCAGACTCTGTGCGGCTGTGCCGAGGGCATGGCTTGAGGACGGCAAAGTGATTGATGTGGATGGCATGGTTACCTACTTCGGCCGCCTCAGCTTCAAGGTTGAGTCTCTTGTGGGTGTGGGCAGAATAAAGGCACAGGTGAAGTGCGGAAGTGAAAACTTCCCGGCTGTAAAAACACTCAAAATTCGTCTGCCCCATCCCTGTGAGACCGTGAAGGCGAAATATTCCACCGTCGGGACATACTGCTCTTTGGATGAGACCGTTACAATCGAAAACTTCTCCGGCTGCGCCGAATTTGAGCTTGTGTTCTGATAAAGGACAATATCGGCGAATAGAGAGTGAAAACTGCAGGTTGATATTTACTCTGCGGTTGTGTAAAATAATAACAGCGCGGCGATTCATCAACAAATTGCCGGAAACTGTCATATAATACAGATACGAATAACTGCGTGGGTTTTTACATCAGATCCGTGAGTATTCTAAAGCCTGTTACATTATAAAATGTAAAAATTTTAGAAAAATGCGAAAATGCTATTGAAAAATGTGCGCGGTATCTGTTATAATATTGACGACATCAAATATTATGAAAGAAGGATTACAAAATGAGCGAAAAACTGGCAATCTATGGCGGCCCAAAGGCCAAGACCACACCAAACTATCCTATGTATCCGGGCGGATTGGAGATAGGTGAAGAAGAGAAGAAGCAGGTTCTTGAAGCGCTTGACAGAAAGTATCTGTTCCGTTATTACGGACCGGAGAAGTACCCTTCCAAAGTAAGGGAGCTGGAGCAGAAGTTCGCGGCGAAATTCGGAGCTAAATACGCGCTTGCCACTAGCTCCTGCACAGGCGCTCTCCTCAGCGCCCTCGTAGCCTGCGGCGTAGGCCCCGGTGATGAGGTTCTTGTATCCGGATATACATTCTTCGCCTCCTGCGCCGTCGTTGTAGGCGCAAAGGCTATACCCGTAATCTGCGATGCCGATGAGACACTTACAGTGGACCCCGAGGACATCGAAAGAAAGATCAACCCCTGCACAAAGGCTATGGTAATAGTACACATGCGCGGCGTGCCCTGCGACATGAATAAGATTATGGCAATTGCCAAGAAGCACAACATCAAGGTTATTGAGGACTGCGCTCAGGCCATCGGCGGCACATATAAGGGCAAGTACCTCGGCACCTTCGGCGACTGCGGCTGCTTCTCTTTCCAGTATCACAAGACCATCACAGCAGGTGAGGGCGGCATGATCGTATGTAATGACGAGAGAACATACGATCGCTGCATGAGCTACCACGATACAGCTGCCTGCTGGCGTCCCGACCGTTTCGCCGAGCAGCGCTATGAAGGCGAGCTCTTCTGCGGCTCCAACTTCCGTATGAGCGAGCTCACCGGCGCCGTTATGCTGGCTCAGTTCGATCGTCTTGATGGTCTGCTCGAGCGCATGCGCCGCAACCAAAAGATCATCATCGATGGCATAAAGGACCTTAAGGGCATCACCCCGCGTCCAAGACACGATGATGAAGGCGATACAGGTATCTGCGTAATGTTCTACCTTGACAGCAAGGATAAGGTCAATCCCTTTGTTGATGCTCTCAGAGCTGAAGGCGTTGGCGCCTCCAGCGTTTACAGCGCAGGTATCCCCGACTGGCACATATATCGCCACTGGAAGCATGTAATTGAGAAAAAGACACCTACAAGCGTCAACTGTCCCTGGGATTGCCCTTACCATAAAGGTCCCGAGGTGGAGTACTCCGAGAACATGTGCCCGAATATGCTTGAGTACCTCAGTCGCGTAGTAACCCTTGACGTTCCACCGCAGATGAGCGTTGAGGACTGTGAGATGATAGTAAAAGGCATCAGAAAGGTAGCGGAGGTTTTCGCATAAAGCAAAAAAACAGGGGCGGATTGGAAAGTTCGCCCTATATAATTTATACTGGAGGTAATAATTATGGCAAAATTTTCTCTTTGTATAGAGGCTGTACTGCCCGAGATCGATTTTTATGACAGAATAAAGATTGCCGCGGAGCTGGGCTATGACGCCATCGAGTTCTGGGATATCGCCGACAAAGATACAGACAAGATAGGCAAGCTGGCTCAGGAGAACAATATCCCCATTGCAATCTGCTGCATCAAGAATGCCTGGAACGACCGCTGCAGACTAAGCGAATCTCCGGCTTCTGTCGTTAAGAACGTTTCCGAGTCCGCCAAAATCGCCAAGTCCATGGGCTGTAAATCACTAATCGGTCTGTCAGGCGACATGAAGGGCTACCACTATGACGAAACACCAACACTCATCGCCAACCTGAGCCGCTGCGCCGAGGTTCTGAAGAAGGAAGATGTAACTCTTAACGTTGAGGCTCTCAACTCCATCGTAAACCACGCCAACTACTTCCTCGACAGCTCTTATGTAGGCTTTAACATCATGAAGAGCGTAGGTTCAAGCCATGTAAAGCTTCTGTATGACTGCTATCACATGCAGATTATGGAAGGCAACTTGGTACAGAACATCACAAATAACATCGAGTTTATCGGTCATTTCCATTCTGCCGGCGTACCCGGAAGAAACGAGCTTCAGGGCGGCGAGACAAACTACGGCAAAGTAATCGGCACCATTGATTCCCTCGGTTACGACCGTTTCTTCGGCCTTGAGTACTGGACAAGCTATGATCCCATGAAGTCCCTGAAGGACACGATCGATTACGTAAAGAGCCTGTAAATAATATTAACAAGAGCAGCGGAAAATCTTTTCGTTATATAATAAAGAATAAAGCGGACCGAAAGAGAATTTCTCTTTCGGTCCGCTTTTTGCGTTATTTTCTTAGAATTCAATCCCGAAATAGATCTTTCGCACCTCGGCTTTGCGTTCCTCGGTCTCCATTATTTCGGTATAAACGCTGTCACCGGAGAAGATCTTAAATTCGTCTCCGGAGATGGTAAATCTGCCGTCCTCGGTTTTTATGCAAGCCATATCAGACTGGCGGAAAAACGAATTCGGGTGGCGTTGGCAATAGTAGTCGACAGAGACGAAATCGATGTCGTACTGCTTTTCTTCGGTGAAGCAGTAATAATCTTCCCAGCCTCTGCTTGTCTTTTCCTCAATTACCCAGCCGAATATATCGTCACGCCTGAAGCGGTACTCTGTATCTCCGCTGTCCTGCGGGATACTTTCAATAAGTTTCAGAGGGTAGGTGGGACAGGAACCGCCAACTCCGACGTCGCATATATAGGAGCCTTCGGGAAGTTCAACGCGCAGCACCCTGTGACGGCGCATGGGTATGTCGTGTTCCTTGTTTCGGAGAAATCTGCCGAAATACTCGGTTACATCATAGCCAAAAGATCTGAGAAGCCAGGTGAAAGCGCCGTTGAGCTCGAAGCAGTAGCCCCCTCTGCGGCGTTTCACAATTTTGTCAAGCACATGCTCAATTTCCAGGTCGAACTCCACATCACGGCGGATATCGAAGTTCTCATAGGGTATGGTGTGAAGATGGCAATACTGGAGCCGAAAGAGGTTTTCCCTTGTAAGTTCCCTTGTACCGTCGTAGCCTATTCTGTCAAGGTATTTTTCAAGCATAAGTTATCTCTTGGAGGTTACGTCGTTTTCGTACTTGCGAACGTTCTCAAGCCAGCAGTCTCTTGCGGGCATATCTTTTGTCTCGCAGTAGTAATCCCATACAGCGCCGAGAGGATATGTTTTGTACTCTTCGGTGAGAGCCAGACGGGCGGTTGCATCGCCTTTAAGCTCGCTTGCCTGAAGCGCGGCAACGGGCTCAAGGAGAGCCTTCAGGAGGGCTTTCTTTGTGTTCCTTGTGCCGATCACCCAGGCGGCGATACGGTTGATGGAGCCGTCGAAGTAGTCAAGGGCGATATTTGTGCGGTCAAGGGCGTCGGCGCGGACGATTTCAGACATGAGAGCGGTGAGCTCGTCGTCAAAAGCAACAACATGGTCGCTGTCCCAGCGTATCGGACGGCTTACATGGAGAAGGATCTCGCTAAGGTAGCATAGGAGAGCGGAGTACTTGGAACTGACGACCTCTGTGGGATGGAAGTGGCCTGTGTCAAGGGTGAGCATGACATTGGGATTGGCCATGGCGTAGCCCATGAAGAATTCGTGAGAGCCCACGACATAGGCTTCGCTGCCGATGCCGAAAAGTTTGGACTCAACGGCGTCCTTTGTGAAAGCGGGATCAACGGGAACAGAGAATATTTCATCAAGAGCGTCTTTCATGCGGGCGCGGGGACCATAGGAGTCCATGGGGCGCTCTTTGCAGCCGTCAGGCATCCAAAAGTTATTGGCAGCACGGAAGCCCGTCTTACGTCCGAGATATTCGGCGATGACTCTTGTTCTTTTGCCGTGCTCGATCCAAAACTTGCGCACGCCCTCATCGGCGGCGGAAAGGGTACCGTTGTCGGAGAGGGGATGGGAGAAGAAAGTGG
Source organism: Clostridiales bacterium (assembly GCA_012514045.1). GTDB lineage: Bacteria > Bacillota > Clostridia > Oscillospirales > QAMX01 > JAAZBA01. Next base: position 8,538 of record JAAZBA010000320.1, read on the forward strand.
GGTTAAAGTCGAGACCTATGCCTTTGGCTTTAGCCCAGTTAGCCCAGTTGTCAAAGTGCTTTGGCTCGATAGCGTCACGGTCTACCTTTACATCGGACTCAAGATAGAAAGCGTGAATGTTGACCTTCTTGGGACCGGGGATAAGGGAGAGAGCTACATCGATATCAGCCCGGAGCTCTTCGGCGTTTCTTGCCTTGCCCGGATAGTTGCCTGTGGACATGATACCGCCTGTAAGCTCGCCGCCGGTGTTTTCAAAGCCGCCTACATCGTCGCCCTGCCAGCAGTGCATCGATACGGGGATTGTATCCAGCTTTGCTAAAGCCTCGTCTGTGTTGACTCCGATGGCCGCGTACTGTTCACGGGCCAGCTCATATGCCTTAAGAATGTTTGACATGTGTTTTTCCTCCTGTATATATCTATATCGCCGCTTAATGCAGCATTTCCTGACCGCCTGTTACCGGCAACGCCTGACCGGTTTCATACTTTTGCTCTATAATGTAGAATATAGCGACCGCCACGTCACGGATGTGGACGCCGCGATGCATGGGGATTTTGGATTCATAGAATGATTTGACATCGGCGACCGTTATTGCTCCCGGCACCTTGCCGCTTTTTAGATATTGTACGAACAGACCTTTTTCCGGATCGCTCCAGAGAGGACCGTCAAAGAAATTGCCGGGACATATAGCGTTGACCTTGATGCCGTCTCCCACAAGCTCAAGGGCAAAGGATTGTACAAGACCTATGCCGCCGAACTTTCCGCCAGCGTAGGCAAAGTTGCGGTTGGAGCCTGTAAGACCGGACTTGGAATTTATCTGAATGATGTCAAATGTAGCGTCGCTGTTATATTTGCGCTCAACCTTCATGATTCTGGATACATACTTTGTACCCAGGAAGAAAGCGGTATAGTTGATCTTTGTGGAGAGCTCAAAGTTGGCAAGCGTCATGTCCTCGAGACCGCCGGCTCTTACGATGCCGGCATTGGAGATGAAAATATCGATGCCGCCGAACTCTATAGCTGTGGAGTAAGCCATCTTCTTCACATCTTCCTCATCGCCTACATTGGCAGAGATGGGGACAGCTATTCCTGCGCCGAATCTGTCGCAAAGTTCCTCGCAAACGGATACAACACCGGCGTAGTTTAGGTCAGCCGCGGCTATGCAGGCGCCTTCGCTTGCCAGCTCCTCAGCGATACCCTTGCCGAAACCTTGGGCAGCGCCTGTTATAAGGGCTACCTTGCCGGCAAGTCTTCCGGCTCCGCCCTTGTTGGATACGCCTTTACGGTAACGCTCAACCTCCCAGTTGCTGATGGCGTCGATAAGCTCTTGAGGCAGGGGTCTCGCTCCGCCGAAGAAGGAGGCATAGAAAGCTACCTTTACAGCGTCACAGAAGAGAAGCTTGGCGTTGACAACCTCACGCCTTGTGTCGGCGCAGACGAACACACCAAGGTTTTGGATACCGATGATCTTCGGAGCGTGACCTTTCCGTGCGACATACTCCGTCACGGCGCCCGAAAGCTTGGAGCTTGCATCGTCAAGGTCGTCCGCTTCAATGAACATGGGGTCGGTGCCGCAGTATACTATATGATCCGGGGAGAAGGTGGTGTGGATTTTGCCAAAGCTCTTCTTTGTTTCAACAGCTTCCATGATGGCTTTGTTGTGCACAAATGACACTGAGCTGCAGCCGGTGACTGCTCTTAAAGCGGGAGCGAGAAGGGCAGCCGCCTCAAAGTTGTATTCGCACTCGGATAAATCGGGCTTGGAGGTGATATTTGACTCCAGCTTCTCATAAAGGCGGCTCATTCTGTACTCTATCTCCAGAAGCGTTGTGCCGCCGGTGAATACGCCGTGATTCTCAAGGAAGATGTAGAGGGGGAGCTTGTTGTGCGCAGCCTTAAAGGCTTCAAGAGCCTCATTTACTTTGACGGAGAGGATGTACCCGGGCATTGTGGGCTCGATCCAAATGCCGTCATCGGAGAAATTATTGTCAAAGAACTCCTTGCCCTTCTCGGAGCAGACAAGACCGCCCACTACCGTAGGGTGGAGATGCAGCACAAGGCTGTAGGGGAGGATGTGATGAAGCAAAGCCTCAACGCTTGGTCTCTTGTGCTCCTCGCCGGGACAACGGGCTGCCAGCATATCCGCGAGAACTTCTTTTTCACGCTCATCAAAATCTTCGGAGTACCTGTTCTCGAAGATTTTATCAAGCTTTGCTCTTTCAAGCTTTACGAAGCCATCTTCATCGATCGTGGCAAGGGCGTTGCCGGAGGCTTTGACATATATGAAATGTGTATCCTTAAAGGATGTGTTACCGCCGCCAGCAAGCACGTACTCCGGATTGGAGCCGTACTTTCTGGACATTGTAACAAGTGCCGCGATGCTCATGATATAATTCCCTTCCTTATTCTATCCTTATTTAGTTTTATTTAATGATCTTGACGAATCTGTTGTATGCATCGTCCCACTCCGCCGCGTTCTTCGGCTCGTAGACGGTGACAGGATATGAGCGTTCAACGCACTCTCTGGCCTCGGCTACATCCTTGAAGCAGCCGTCTGTGATGAGCTGAGTGAGGATGTTGCCTGTAGCGGTAGCCTCGGTGGGACCTGCCACAACGGTTTTGCCGGTAGCGCAGGCGGTGTACTCGCAAAGGAGCTTGTCCTTGCAGCCGCCGCCGATAATGTGGAGAACATCAATCTTTTTGCCGGTAAGACGCTCAAGCTGCTCAATGTTGCGGCGATACTTGAGGGCGAGACTCTCTGTGATGGTTCTTGAGATGTCTCCTTTTGTTTCCGGCAAAGGCTGATTTGTAGCGGCGCAGAAATCCGCGATTCTCTGCGGCATATTGCCGGGGCGGACAAACTCAGGATAGTCCGGGTCAATAAAGCGCTGCAGAGGCTTTGAGGCGGCGGTGAGCACGTCGATGTCCTTAAAGGACATGTCGCTGCCCTCACGCTGCCATTGACGGCGCGACTCCTGCATGAGCCAAAGGCCGATGATGTTCTTCAGGAAGCGGATTGTATTTCCCACGCCGCCTTCGTTTGTGAAGTTGGCGTCAAATGTTTCATCGTTAATAAGTGGACGGTCAAGCTCCATGCCCAGAAGAGACCAGGTGCCGGAGGAAAGATATGCCCAGTTGCCTGTCTTGTTCTTTACGGGAACAGCGGCAACGGCGGAGGCGGTGTCATGTCCGGCGGTGGCAATGACATCGAGGGGCTTTACGTTGAGTTCCTCTGCGACCTTGGCGGAGAGAGGCCCTAGCTTTGTGCCGCAGGGCACAATATCCCTGAGGATATGCTGTTTGATACCCAGATCAGAGAGAAGGGATCTGTCCCAGTCTCTGGTATTTGCGTCCAGCATCTGGGAGGTGGACGCAATGGAGTACTCGCTGACTTTGGCTCCGGAGAGGTAGTAGTTTATCAGATCCGGGGTGAAGAGCATGGAATCAGTCATGTCGATAAGCTCAGGGGAACGGGTAGAGATATAGTAGAGCTGGAAAATGGTGTTGATATCCATTATCTGTATGCCGGTGGAGGCGTATACACGCTCTGCGGGCACCTTTTTGAATACCTCTTCCGGCATGGGGATATTTCTTGCGTCACGGTAGTGGACGGGATTGTCCACAAGGCGTCCGTTTTTGTCGATAAGCCCGAAGTCAACGCCCCAGGTGTCTACTCCCATGCTTTCACAGCTTAGTGAGGATGCTTTCTGTATACCCAGCTTTATATTGTATATGAGACGCTGGAAATCCCAATAGAAGGTGTCGCCTAAAGTTACGGGATCGTTTGAAAAACGATGCAGCTCCTCAAGGGTGAGCTTGCTACCGTCAAAGGAGCCGGCAATGACGCGGCCTGAGGAGGCTCCCAGGTCAAACGCGAGTACTTTCTTTGGCATGATATCAAATCCTTTCAATATCCTACTTGGCAATTATTATTTCAACGTCTTGCTTTCTGATTTCTTCTTCCCAGCCCTGGGGAAGAACCTCGTCGGTGATTATAGTGTCTATGTCCTCAAGCTTCGCGGTGGCGGAAAAGCCCACCCGGTCAAACTTCGTTTTATCACATAGGAAAGTGCGATGTTTGGCTCTTGTTATCATGATCTTGCGCATTTCGCTTTCCGGCTCAGTGGAGTCCATAAGTCCTGTCTGAGGGGAAAAGCCTTTACAGGAGAAGAACAGATGATCCGCAAGATATGAGCCTATGACGTTCTCCGCCGCTCTGCCTGTGTATGAGAGGCTGGCATGACGGAGCACTCCGCCTGTACAGATAAGGTTTATGTCCCGGCAGTCAGCCAGCTCAAGGATTATACGCTCGGCGTTTGTGATAACGGTGATGCCCTGCTTGTTCTTCAGGTGCTTTGCCACATAAAGAGCGGAGGTGGATGCGTCAAGGATGACGGTTTCACCATTACGAACCCGCTTTGCGGCTTCCTTTCCTATTTTA
>JAAZBA010000264.1 GCA_012514045.1 Clostridiales bacterium
CCGGGGAACTCACTCCTGGCGCCCTTTACGCGTACTTTCTCGTTGGAGAGGAACTGTCCGGGCTGGCTGAGCATTTTCTTGACGGTGAGCTCATAGCCTTTTCCAAAGAGTATATCAAGATGCTCTCTTGTTACGTGAAGATGTCTCGCTGAAGTTTCTACCAAAATTTTCTTTTCCATTGTGTTGCTCCTTATTTTTACTTCATGGTACATAATACCATACTATTATTAAATTTCATATAGAAATATTTTACCTGTTTTTGTTTATCTCGCCGACGGCAAGCTTATCGCAGCGGTTGTTGAACTCGTTGGAAGCGTGGCCTTTGACCCATATATACGTGATGTCGTGAACCTCGCCAAGCTGCAGCAGACGCTCAAACAGATCCGGATTCATCGCCGGCTTTCCGTCCGGTCTCTTCCAGCCTCTGGATTGCCATTTTTTCGCCCAGCCTTTTGCTATCGCGTTTACAAGGTATGAGGAATCGCTGTAGAGTTTTACGCTGCAAGGCCTTTTCAGAGCCTCCAGCCCTTTTATGGCGGCGGTAAGCTCCATACGGTTGTTTGTTGTCTCCCTTTCAAAGCCGCTCATGACCTTTTCCCTTCCCTTGTAGAAGAGGATACAGGCCCAGCCTCCGGGACCGGGGTTGCCGGAGCAGGCTCCGTCGGTATATATTGTTACCTCATCAGTCCTCATGGATAAGCTTCAGCGCGTTCTTGAAGTAGATTTTGTCCAGAACGTCCAGGGGCAGATCGAGGGAATTGATGAATTCCTGATGGATGTTGTCAAAATAATCGCGGGCGTAGAGCACCCTGTCCTGATACTTGAGCAGGAACTGCTTCGCATGCTCGGGATCCCTTGACAATGCGTTGCAACCAGAGCCGGCGGACATGTCGCAGTAGAGGTTCGGGTATTTGTCCAGCATTTCCTGAACCTTTCCTCCCGGCACAACCGGTCCCTTGGGGTATGCTTCCTTGTCGAATTTTCCGTCATTGGAGATATGAGACCAGAAGCCAGGAGCATGACCGAGGAAGTTTGTCTCGGGACACTTGGCGATGGCGCGCTCAAAAGCATCGATGCCGCCGCCGTACCACCAGTTGGGACGGGGATAGAGCGTGTTGGAATTAAACTCATAGTCTATATGAACCGTTACCGGAAGCCCAAGCTCACCGGCTACACGGTAAAGACGGATAGCATCCCAGTCGTCAAGCATCATACGAAGCTTCAACTCGCCGCATACCTTTACGCCGTACATATCAACGGCGGAGCGGAGACGGTCGATGGAGTCAGGCCTGCGGGGATCGGGCGCGAAGCCGAGGACGAAACGATCGGGGCAGCGCTCGGCATAGCTGAGGCAGCGGGAAAAAGGCATGGGACCGCCTTCACGGGCGTGATCATAATAGAAACAGTAGTTGGAGTTTGGATTGAACTCCGTTTCGGGGCATTCCCATGACAGAAGCCATGTCTTGTCGATTCCGTACTTGTCTATGTTGGCTACAAACTTGTTTAAATCATGCTTATGCCAATCAGGATGATTGTGGGCGTCAATAATCATTGCTGCGCACTTCCTTTATGTGATATTTTATCTGTGTGTTTCTCAGATGATAATCTCTTCCAATGTACGCTTGGGGATGTGGTACTTTTTGTTCTCGTCCTTGTAGTACTTTATCGATTCAGTCTTTGGCTCTGCGACAGACTCCTCTGCAGGATAGCCGAAGGCAAGAACGCTGTCGATGTAGTATTTTTCAGGGATGTCGAATTCCTCCGCGATTTTCGGTCTGTCGATGGCGCCAAGCCAGCAGGAGGCGATTCCCTGCTCAAAGGCACCCAAAAGGATATTCTGCACAGAGGCACCGCAGTCATGCTCCCAGCCGGATTTACGGATGTCTGTGTCGGCAAGAACCACAATATAAGCCGTGGGCTCCTCACCCTCCTTCGGGTCACCTTCGGGGGCAATGTATCCCGCCCACTTGAGATAGGGGAACATACGGCAAGCGTCGGATTTCGTGATAATCTTATACTTCAGCGGCTGGATATTGGAGGCAGAAGGGGCGAGGGAGGCGAAATACACCAAGTTTTTCAGTGTCTCGAAAGGTATTTCCTCCTGAGTGAATTTTCTTATGGTTCTGCGCTCTGTAATAGCCTGAGATACTGTCATATATTGCTTCAAACTTCACACATCCTTCCCTTTTTTCCAATTAATTATATACATCCTGCGCCCGATTGTCAAGCATTATCGTGATATCGTATTATTTTACAGTAAAATACTTGAAATCTGCGTTTGTTCTGTTATAATTAATGCGTATGCCGACGGGAGGGGAGACAATGAACCACTTTTTTGCCTATATATTCAGAATGAAATATATAAGACGCTGGTCGATGATGAAGAACAGTGAAGACGAGAACCTCCAGGAGCACTCTCTTGAAGTCGCGATGATCGCCCACTGTCTGGCGCTGATCCGAAGGGACATATTCAAGGTACTCTGTGACCCGGATAAAATCGCCGTGGCGGCAATGTACCACGACGCGGAGGAGATACTCACCGGAGACTTGCCCACCCCGATTAAATATATGAACGAATCCATCTTCAACGCCTATCATTCCATCGAGCTGGGCTCAAGGGACAAGCTGCTCAGCGAGCTGCCGGAGGAGCTTGAAGAGCAGTATACGGAGATTCTTTACACCAGCGAGTGGGATAAGGAGCTGTATGTTCTCATAAAAGCCGCTGACCGTCTTGCCGCCTACATAAAGTGCATGAACGAGCTGAAGTTTGGCAACAGCGAATTCAAGCGGGCTATGGTGCAGACAAAGGAGAAGCTGGACAAGATGAAGCTTCCCGAGGTGGAATATTTCCTCGAGCACTTTGTTCCCTCCTTTAGGCTCTCCCTTCATGAGCTGGAGGGCGGAGAGGAATAAATTATATAAAATTGTATATAAATATCAAATATAAAGGGAGTAAAAAACATGAACGAACATATTCTTTCGATGCCTGTAAGCGAAATGACCTCTTTAAACTTTGAATGTGAGTGCGGCAAGCGTCATTCCATCGATATCGGCGATATTATTATCGATCGCGGCGTCTCCGACAGAGTATATGAGGTGGCAAAAAAGCACATGTCCAAGAAAACACTTCTTGTGGCGGACTGCCACACATGGGAGGTGCTGGGGGAGAAAGTATATCAGCAGCTTACAGACAAAGGCTGCGAGGTGCGTACATTAGTTTTCCCCGACAAACACCTTTTTCCCAACAATACCACTCTGGGGGAGCTTCTTATCGAAGCCTCTGACGAGGCTGATCCCATTTCCCTCATGATAGCCGTAGGCTCCGGCACACTCAACGACGTCACAAGATACATCTCCGGACGTCTTGGACTGCCCTATATTATTGTTGGCACAGCTCCTTCTATGGACGGTTACGCCGGCAACAGCTCTCCTATCATCTGCCGCAACAACAAGATAAGCTTCTTCAGCCATTATCCTGACGCCATAATCGCAGATACCGACATTATGGCAGCAGCTCCCGAAATCATGATCGCCGCCGGCTTCGGTGATGTGGTGGGCAAATACGTATCCCTTGCCGACTGGAGACTGGGGAAGATCCATGTAAATGAGACACATTGCGAGTTTATAAGCAGATTCATGGGAAGCGCCGTGGAAAAGTGCGTCGCCAATGTAGAGGGAGTCGCCGCCAAAGCCCCAGAAGCCATTAAGACTCAGGTTGAGGTGCTCTGCCTCTCCGGCCTTGCCATGGGACTTGCCACGGTAACGCGTCCTGCCTCCGGCAGCGAGCATCAAATGACTCACTTCTGCGACCTGGACTGCATCGCCAACGGCAGAGACTATCCCCTCCACGGCAACACCGTAGGCGTCGCCACGATTGCCACATTGAGAATGTATGAGATGGCACGTGAGGATGGCTTGACAGACATAATGACACCTTCTGTAGACGAGATGATAGGCTACTACAAGCTCCTCAACGCTCCCACCAGACCTGAGCAGATAGGTCTTTCCCGTGAGCTGTGGCACAGAGCTCTCATGGAGGCAAAGGATCTGCGTGACCGCATGGGTATTCTGCGCCTGAGCCACGAGAGAGGGAGACTGGCCTATTACGCGGACATTATAACAAAGGAAATGTGCGATTAAGTGATATTTGATTTTTGCATACCGACACTGTTTGGTATTGAATCGGTGGTTTCGGGGGAGTTGCGACGGCTGGGAGCCTCCGATGTGGGAGGTGAAACCGGTAGGGTGCGTTTCCGGGGTGACGAATATATGCTGGCAAAGGCCAACCTTTGGAGTCGCTGCGGAGAGCGCGTGCTCCTTATCCTCTCCTCTTTTGACGCCGCTACCTTTGATGAGCTCTTCGACGGAGTATACAATATCCCCTGGGAAGAGTATATCCCCAGGACGGGAGAGTTCCCCGTATCCGGCTACTCCCGCCAATCGGCGCTCACATCCGTACCAACCTGTCAGAGCATCATAAAAAAAGCAGTATCTAAAAGGCTGGGGGATAGGTACCGCATTTCAAGGCTTCCCGAAACGGGAAGCACATATCAGATCAGGTTCTCAATCGTAAAGGACAAAGCGGAAATATATTTTGATACCTCCGGCGAAGCTCTCCACAAGAGGGGCTACAGAGCCAAGGCAAACGAAGCTCCCCTCCGTGAAACACTCGCCGCCGCTATGGTGGATTTTGCCCGTTTCCGGGGAAACCGGGAGGGTGATTCGCTGCTTGACCCCTTCTGCGGTTCCGGTACAATTGTGATTGAGGCTGCGCTGAAGGCGGCAAATATGGCTCCGGGACTGAGACGAACCTTTGACGCTGAGAAGTGGGAGTTTATAGACAAATCCGTGTGGAGAAGTGTCCGTGACGAGGCAGTGTCCCTTATCCGTCACACAAAGGCACCGATGCTCGGCTCGGATATAGATGAGAAAACCGTTACGCTGGCCTACTCAAACGCGAAAAAAGCGGGAGTAGACCATCTGGTTAAGTTTTCTGTCGCCGACGCAATGGAACTAAGCAGCTTTAAAACAACAGTTGTAACAAATCCTCCCTATGGCATGAGAATATCGGACGGAGACGAAGCCGAGGAGCTGTATAAAAGCATTGCCTCAAAGCTGACAGACGAGTCGGAGCTTTATATTCTCTCCGGACATCCCGCGTTTGAGCGGGTGTTTGGCCGGCGCGCCGACAGAAAGCGCAAACTATACAATGGCATGATCCCCTGCGGACTCTTCTACTATTACAGGAAGTAAAGGAGAAACAACCGGATGCGCCATATTTTTATCCTCAACCCCGCGGCAGGCCCCAGCGATATAACCGGCAGGCTGGCGGAAGAAATCGCCGAAATTGGGAAAAAGCAGGGAATTGAACCGGAAATTTTGAAAACGGAGCACCCTGAACACGCCACGAAGCTAGTTACGGAGTTGGCGGGCAAGTACAATCCGGAAATATGCCGTTTCTACGCCTGTGGAGGAGACGGCACCCTCCAGGAAGTGGCAGCGGGAGCCGCCAAAGCACTAGACGAAGGCTATGGCAACGCGGAGATCACCCATTTTCCCTGCGGCACGGGCAACGATTTTATAAAGATATTTGATAACATGAAACTCTTCAGAAACCTCCGGGAACTTATCTCCGGTAAGGTTATGGAACTGGATTTCCTCCGGTTCGGGGAAGGGTATGCTCTTAATCTTTGCAGCGCAGGACTTGATGCCAGGATCGCTCACTGGCTGGGACTCAACAAACGCCGCTTGCCGGTAAGCGGAGGACTTGCCTACAAAGTGTCAATCCTATCGAACTTTTTCAAGCGTATCTGGCGTGATGTAAAAGTGGAGATAGACGGAGCAAATTATGACGGGCAGTATTCCATCATTGTAGCCGCCAACGGCAGATACTACGGAGGAGGCTTCTACGCTATGCCCGATGCCTACCCCGATGACGGTATTCTGGAGTTTCTCATGATACGCCGCATGTCCCGGCTTGACCTTATCAAGAATATCGGCAAGTATGAGAAGGGTAATTACAGAGGCTGCGGAGACCTGGCTGTTCATGTAAGAGGTAAAAGCATGAAACTAAAGTTTGGTTCTGAGGAACCGGTAAACGCCGACGGGGAAATTACCCTTACAAAATCCATAAAAATAGCCTTGGACGGCCGCAAGCTGCGTTTTGCGCTGCCCAAAAGAAGCAATATAATTAAAACAACGTAGAAACC
>JAAZBA010000175.1 GCA_012514045.1 Clostridiales bacterium
AGGATTCAGCGGAGCTTCTCAGAGAATGTGGATATAAGGAAAGATATATATTGACAAGCGATGGTTTTAAAGCAGTCGCGCTTTAGAATTATGAATAACGAGAAAACAGTCTATTCATTCTGTTATGGATCAACAGGCTGTGTTTTTATCATAAGTATTTTTGATAATGTAAATTACGATTAGGATAAGGAAGATGACATACAAGAGAAGTTGAAAAAGATTTCTTCACTTTCAGCTTTGACTGTTATAAAAAATCTTGACTTTCCAACTTTTACGGATTATAATATGATAATGGTTTTCATTTTGAGTTTTTGGGGGATATTGCAATGCCTAGAATTTATAATACACGACAACAGAAGCTCGTGCTTTCTTGTTTGAAAAGTGATTATCCAAGCCATATGACCGCAGAGGATATTTTATTAAAACTTCGAGAAAAAGATGAAAAAATAGGACTTACAACAGTATATCGAACCCTTGATAAACTGGTATCTCGAGGAATTGTCATAAAATTTTCCATGCCTAACGGTACAAAAGCCTGTTATAAATTTGCAGACAGCGATTGCGCACTCGGAGAGCATTATCACCTTTTATGCACTGATTGTGGGAGGATGATCCACTTCGAGTGTACACACCTTGACAATTTGTCACAACATATACTATCCGAGCACCTCTTTAGTATCGACAGCTTTAAAACGGTGTTCTACGGGAAATGTTCCAATTGCACATTAAATGAGGATAACGCCAAGTGAAAAAGTTAATTACTGCTTTCTTACTGTTGTTTTTTCTATTTTCATGTTCTGCTAACCCTATATCAAAGATTGATAACAGGATAAGTATTGTTGTAACGAGCTTTCCTTTATATGACTTTGTCAGAGCTGTTGCAGATGATAGGGCTGATATAAAAATGCTTATCAAGCCAGGTGCCGAAGTTCATTCCTTTGATCCCTCTCCTGCTGATATTATCGCCATAAAAAATGCCGATCTGTTTTTTTGTATTGGTGGAGAGAGTGATTCTTGGGTAGATTCAATGCTGTCCTCAATAGAGTCATCCGAGCTGAAAGTGATAAAGCTGATGGAATATGTAACACCGATCTATCACGAGCATAGCCATAATCCGGATGAGCATATTTGGACTTCCTTTGAAAACGCAGAAAAGATGCTTGACGCAATATGTGATGCTGTATCTGAAAGCGACAAAGAAAACGAAGAGCTCTATATTACTGACAAAGATGCATATAAAGCAGAGATTATGCAGATAGCCGGTGAGATTAAGCAAATAGTCGATCAAAGCGCTGAAAAGAAGATAATTGTCGCAGACAGGTTTCCTTTCATATATTTCTGCGAAGAATTCTCGCTGTCGTATACTGCGGCTTTTGATGCATGCGGAAGCGAGAGAGATTCCTCCGCAGGGATTGTTGCCTCACTTATTGATGAGGTAAACGCTCTCAGTGTAGATGTAATATACTACACGGAGCTTTCAAATCATAACATAGCTGATATAGTATCAGAACAGACCGGAGCGGAGATCATGGAGCTTCATTCCTGCCACAATGTCACAAAAGAAGATTTTGACAATGGTGAGACTTACTGCAGTCTTTGGAGAAGGAATATTGAAGCTTTAAGGAAAGGGCTTATATATGAATGCGATTCTTGAGTGTACCGGTTTGTCCATGG
>JAAZBA010000155.1 GCA_012514045.1 Clostridiales bacterium
GGCAATTGGGAGCCTCCTCTGTTGCTTTTTTGTGTAGTAACTTAACTGTAACACATCCGGCTCTCAATTGCTATCCTTTTTTCAAGTATTACACTCGAAGTGTAACACATCTATTGTAATCCTACACTACACAAAAAATCTCTGTATTGACAAATCGTGGAATATAATGTAAAATAATATTTGTGGTAGTATGTAATTACGCGATAACCACAGGATGAAACGGTATAATCAACCTATTTTAGGTATATAAGGACAATATAAATGAAAAGGCAAATATACGATAACGAAAGCATTCAGAGTCTCAAGGGAGCGGATCGAGTACGGAAGAGACCGGGGGTAATTTTCGGCTCTGACGGGCTTGAGGGCTGTCAGCACGCTATGTTTGAGATTCTTTCCAACTCCATTGATGAAGCGAGGGAGGGCTTCGGCGATAAGATAATAGTCACCCGCTTCCTTGACGGCTCCACCGAGATAGAGGACTTCGGGCGGGGAATCCCTGTGGATTATAACGCCTTGGAAAAGCGCTACAACTGGGAGCTTGTGTACTGCGAGCTCTACGCCGGAGGCAAATACAACAACCAGTCCGGAGAGAGCTACGAATACTCCCTGGGGCTGAACGGTCTCGGCTCCTGCGCCACCCAGTACGCCTCGGAATACATGGACGTGACGGTGAGGCGCGACGGCTTCAAGTATACACTCCGCTTCGAAAAGGGCAATATCGTCGGGGATATGATAAAGGAGAAGACGGACAGAAAGCAGACAGGCTCGATACAGCGCTGGAAGCCGGATATAGAGGTCTTCACAGATATAAATATCCCCCTTGAGCATTATCAATCGGTGCTTAAGCGTCAGGCGGTGGTAAACGCCGGACTGCGGATTATACTGAGGAACCAGACAGGGGAAAAGACCTTTGAGGAGACGGAATACATATACGAAAACGGCATCTCCGACTATATCAGTGAACTGGTGGGCGAAAACACCCTGACGGATATTGTCACCCTTTCCGCCGAGCGTAAAGGCCGTGACAGAGCGGACAAGAAGGATTATAAGCTGAAAATCGGCGCTTCTTTCTGCTTCTCCAACACCGTAAGCCTCCAGGAATACCATCACAATTCCTCATGGCTTGAGTACGGGGGAGCCCCTGCCAACGCGGTCAAATCCGCTTTTATGTCCGCTATAGACGGATATCTGCGGCAGAATAACAAGTATAACAAAAACGAGAACAGAATAAACACTCAGGACATCTTCGACTGCCTGGTCATCGTCACAAACTGCTTCTCCACCTACACTTCCTACGAAAACCAGACGAAGAAGGCGATAAACAACAAGTTTATCCAGGTGGCTATGACGGATTTCCTCCGTGAGAGCCTGGAGATATATTTCATCGAGAACAGGTCCGCCGCCGAGAAGGTTGCGGAGCAGGTCATGCTCAACAAGCGCAGCCGTGAGCAGGCGGAGAGTACAAGGCTGAACCTGCGCAAAAAGCTGACCGGCAATGTGGACATCGCCAACCGCGTGCAGAAGTTCGTCGACTGCCGCACAAAGGATTTGTCAAGACGCGAGCTGTACATCGTTGAGGGCGACTCCGCCTTGGGCTCCTGCAAAATGGGACGTGACGCGGAATTTCAGGCTATCATTCCTGTAAGGGGCAAGATACTCAACTGCCTCAAGTCGGAATACGACAAAATATTCAAAAACGAGATAATCACCGACCTTCTGAAGGTTCTGGGCTGCGGAGTGGAGACAAAACGGCACGCGAAAGACGTGGGAAGCTTCAACCTTGACGCTCTGCGCTGGAACAAAGTGATCATCTGTACCGACGCGGACGTAGACGGCTTCCATATCCGCACCCTGATCCTGACCATGCTCTATCGCCTTACTCCTACACTGATTGAAAAGGGCTACATATACATCGCCGAGTCCCCGCTGTTTGAGATTATCGCGGGGAACAAGACATATTTTGCCTACAATGAGCGGGAAAAAGATGAGATTCTCGGAGAGATCAAGACGAAGAACGTGCAGATAAACCGCTCAAAGGGACTGGGCGAGAACAATCCGGATATGATGTGGCATACCACCATGAACCCCAAGACGAGAAGGCTCATACGTGTGATGCCCGAGGACGCGGAACGCACCGCCGAGATGTTCGAGCTGCTTTTGGGAGACAACCTCCAGGGCAGAAAGGACTATATCACCGACAACGGCGCGCTGTACCTCGAAATGGCGGACGTTTATTGATGAGATCCCCCTCCGGCGCACGGCGCGCGACGCATGTATGCGTCACGCATGAAGCAAATCTTCAAGCGTCGGGTGTCCCTCCTGCACTGCTTACAGCGCGTAGACTCAGGGAGATAGGGCCTCCGCCTTTTCTGCAAACGCTGAAGAATGAAGTTCGCTCCAGCTCATGACGCGGCGTGCCGCGTCATGAGACTGATGAGGAGATGCCCTGCCTCACATAAACATAAAAACAGAGGTTATACCTATGGCAAGAAAAAAGAAAAACGTGGATATGGAACCGGAGGTATCTGCTCCTATTATCATTGACGAGCAGAACATAACGGAGACGCTTACCACAAATTTTATGCCCTATGCTATGAGCATTATTGTGTCGAGAGCTATCCCGGAGATCGACGGCTTCAAGCCGTCGCACCGCAAGCTTCTCTACACCATGCACAAGATGGGGCTTTTGAATTCAAACCGCACCAAGTCCGCTAACGTTGTGGGACAGACAATGAGACTCAATCCCCACGGCGACGCGGCTATATACGAGACGCTTGTGCGCCTTACCACGGGAAACGAAGCGCTGAACCATCCCTTTATAGATTCCAAGGGCAACTTCGGCAAGGTGTACTCCCGTGACATGGCTTACGCCGCCTCCCGTTATACGGAGGTCAAGCTTGACAGCATATGTTCGGAAATTTTCTCCGACATAGACTCCGATTCCGTGGACTTTGTGCCAAACTACGACAACACAATGAAGGAGCCTACACTCCTTCCAACCACTTTTCCCAACATTCTGGTCAGCTCAAACCAGGGCATCGCCGCGGGTATGGCGAGCTATATCGCTTCCTTTAACCTTGCGGAGGTCTGCGAAACAACCATTGCCCTGATAAAGAACAAAAATCACGATATCCATTCCACACTTCCCGCCCCCGATTTTCCCACCGGAGGGGAGCTTATCTACAACCGCAGCCAGATGGAGGCAATATACGAAACGGGAAGGGGCTCCTTCAAGCTGAGAGCCAAGTGGAGATGCGAAAACAATGTTATAGAAATATACGAAATCCCCTATACCACCTCTATTGAGGCAATACTTGACAAATGCACCGACCTTATAAAGACAGGCAAAGCCAAAGAGATTGCCGACATGCGCGACGAAACGGACTTAAGCGGTCTGAAGCTCGCCATAGACCTTAAGAGGGGTGTCGACCCGGAGATGCTCATGCAGAAGCTCTTCCGCTCCACACCGCTTGAAGACACTGTATCCTGCAACTTCAACATCCTTGTGGGAGGCGCTCCCATGGTGTTGGGCATCCGGGACATTCTGGACGAGTGGATCGCCTGGCGCACCGAGTGCGTTCGCCGCAGGACATACTTTGAGCTTGAAAAGAAGCGGGAGCGGCTCCATTTGTTGGAAGGCCTGTCGAAAATACTGCTTGATATAGACAAAGCCATCGCCATTATCCGAAGCACCGAGGAAGAGAGAGAGGTTATCCCCAACCTTATGATAGGCTTCGGCATTGACGAGATACAGGCTGAGTATATCGCCGAGATAAAGCTTCGAAACATAAACAAGGAGTATATCCTAAAGCGCCTTGAGGAGCTGGATGAACTGCGCAAGACCATCGGCAGACTTGAGGACATTCTGAGAAGCAAGGCAAAGCTCCAGAACATCATTGTAACGGAGCTGACTGCCGTTATAAAAAAGTACCGCAAGGACCGCCGTACGGAGATCGTCCACGAGTCGGAAATCCCGGAATTTACCGAGGAGGACGAAACGCCGGACTACCCCGCCACGGTATTTGTTACGGAAAGCGGGTATTTCAAGAAAATCACCCCTCAATCCCTCCGTATGTCGGGAGAGCAGAAGCTCAAGGAGGGCGACCGCATGGTTCAGGTGCTTGAGGTTACGAACCGCAACGAGATTGTCTTTATCACAAATCTTTGCAACGCGTACAAAGCGAAGGTATCGGACTTTGAGGACTCAAAAGCCAGCGTGTTGGGCGACTTCCTGCCGGCGCAGCTTGAGATGGAGGATGACGAGTATCCTCTGTTTACCTTTGTACCCTCATACACCACCGACAGCCTTATCTTCTGCTACGAAAACGGCAAGGTTACAAGAGTGCCCGTCTCCTCTTACGAAACAAAGTCCAACAGGAGAAAGCTTACGGGAGCCTGCAGCGACAAGTCGCCCCTCAAGGGCGCGTTCCACATACACGATGACATTGAGCTGGCGCTTATAAACTCCGGCGGAAGAATGCTTCTGTTCAATACCGCGTCCATCGCTCCGAAAACAACGAGGAGCGCCCAGGGCGTGACGGTTATGACGCTTAAAAAAGGCCTTG
This sequence comes from Clostridiales bacterium, assembly GCA_012514045.1. Classification (GTDB taxonomy): domain Bacteria; phylum Bacillota; class Clostridia; order Oscillospirales; family QAMX01; genus JAAZBA01. Next base: position 4,566 of record JAAZBA010000155.1, read on the forward strand.
TTGTCGAGTCCGCCGCGACAGCGGAGGAGCTTTCCCTGAAAAACCCCAGAAGATACCGCACAAAAACGCTCCCCGCCGCCGGAGCCATACTCCGACCCGAGGACAGCGGACAGATGTCCATAGAATAAGCTCTTAAGGAGTGGAAGAAATGAAGCCTGTAATTCTTCTCGTTCACAAGTACGCGGACGATGTAAACAACTTTGGCATAGGAGAGCTCTACCAGGTCAAGTCAAACTACGCCAGAAGTATCATAAACGCGGGAGGAGTGCCCCTTATATCCGCCAGAGGAGACGCGGCAACCTACGCGCGGGTCTGTGACGGCATCCTCTTTACAGGAGGCTGCGATCTTGAGCCCTGGCGCTATGGGGAGGAGAACACCGCCTCTGTCTGCAACCATGATTTAGACGAGATGGAACTTGAGCTGTTCAGAGAGTTTTACAGTCTCAACCGCCCCATGTTCGGAATATGCCGGGGAATCCAGACCATAAACGTGGCTCTCGGAGGCTCCCTTGTGCAGGACATACCTACGCGCTGCCCCGAGGGCATTCACGCGAAGATATTGAAAAAAGAGGCAACTCCCCCCAATCATCAGATAACCTCCGTTGAGGGCAGCATCATAAGAGAACTGTTCGGGGAGACATTTCTTACAAACTCCCATCATCACCAGTCGGTGAAGGTCTGCGGCGAGGGACTCAGAGCCACGGCCGCCGCCTCCGACGGTGTAATAGAGGCTGTAGAGCATGAAGATAGGCCTATATTTGCCGTGCAGTGGCATCCGGAGCGGATGATAGGCGAAGAAAATTTCGATCTGGAAAACATGCTTCCGCTGTTTCGCAGATTTGTGGATATGTGCAGAGAATAGAATATAAAAATTGTGTAAAAACACTTGATTTTTTGCTTATATATGTTATAATACTGAAAGAAAAAAACAATGGAGGTATGTTAGTATGGCTTATACAATTACAGATGCTTGCATCAGCTGCGGTGTTTGTGAGGCTGAGTGCCCGGTATCCTGCATTACTGCCGGAGACGACAAGTACGTTATCGACGCCGACGCCTGCATCGACTGCGGCACATGCGCCGGAGTTTGCCCCGTGGAGGCTCCCCAGCCTGAATAAGACAACTTAAGACCACAAAACCTGATTCGACGGGAGCCTTCGCTTCCGTCGAATTGTTATAATTGATATATATGACTATGATTAAAATGGAAACGCTTCCCTGCGGCTATAAATATCTTCAGGAGGAGGAGCTCTTTAAGCTGGGCACCGACTCCATAGCTCTGTCCCGGTTCGCCACACTGCGAAAAGGTGACAGGGTCTGTGACTTGAGCTCCGGCTGCGGCGCGGTCATGCTGCTCATCGCCGGAAGGCGGGAGGACATAACGCTTATCGGGGTGGAGATACAGAAAAGAGCCTGTGACATACTAAAAGAGAACATAGAGATAAACGACCTTTCCGGCAGGGCGGAGGCGGTATGCGCAGACTTGAGGGAGATAAGGAAGCATCTCCCCTCCTCCTCTTTTAAGCTTGTGACGGCAAATCCCCCATACAGGAGAGTAGGCGAAGGGGCTAAGTGCGCAAGCGAGGAACTTGAGATTGCCAGAAGCGAAGTTACGTGCACCATTGACGATCTGTGCGCCGCGGCGGAATATCTGCTGTGCAGCGGGGGCAGGCTTGCTCTTGTGCATCGAAGCGACAGGCTGACGGACGTGCTCTGCGCCATGCGTCAGCATAAAATCGAGCCGAAAAGGCTTAAAATCCTGTTTTCAGCCTCGGGTACGCCTTCGTTTATCCTTGCGGAAGGCGTCAGAGGCGGAAAAAGCGGGATCATTATAGAATCCGGAGGTCCGGCAGATGGCTAAATTATATATTGTATCGACACCCATAGGAAATCTCGGGGACATTACGTATCGTGCGGTGGAGACGCTGCGCTCGGTAGACTTCGTGGCATCGGAGGATACGAGAGTCACATTAAAACTCCTTAACCATTTCGGCATACAAAAACCCATGGTCAGCTATTATGAGCACAACAAAGCCCAGAGGGGCGACGTGATTGTAAAGAGAATCCTCTCGGGGGAATCCTGCGCCCTTACCACCGACGCGGGCACTCCGGCTATCAGTGACCCGGGGAGCATGCTGGTGCGACAGTGCCGGGAGGCGGGGATTGAGGTGGTGTCTGTGCCGGGAGCCTGCGCCGCGGTGGCGGCGTTCTCCATGGCAGGGCTTGACAGCGGCAGGTTTACCTTCGAGGGTTTCCTTGCGATGAACAGAAGGGGAAGAAAGGAACACCTTGAGTCCCTGAGGACTGAGCGGCGCCCCATGATATTTTACGAGGCGCCCCACAAGCTTCTTTCCACCCTTGAGGATATGAGCGGTGTGTTCGGGGAGGATCGGCGGCTCTTTATCGCCAGGGAGATAACAAAAATGCACGAGCAGTGTATATCCCTTACATTCCGCGAGGCTATAGAAATGTATAAAGAAAACCCTCCCAGGGGAGAGTTTGTGCTTATTATAGAGGGCCGCGGTGAAGCGGAAGCGGAGTATACCCTTCAGGACGCCATAGACCTTGCAAAGGAGCTTATCGACTCCGGCATGTCCTCAAGGGACGCGGCAAGGGAAGCAAGCGCCAAAACCGGCGTTCCAAAGAACAATATCTATTCCGGAATAATCTGATGACGGCTCGCCGCTTTGGGATAAAATGCTTGTTTGACACTTAGACATCTCTGATTGCATTGTTTAAATCTTCCCTTAAGATGCTTTTTACGCTGCTGTTTATTGCCAACAAAATGCCCAGAGCCATAACAGCAAATATCATGACAATTGGAATGTAATTCAGATTGAACAATATTTCCTTGACTGCAAACCCGAAATCAAAATTGCTTCTGTATGCACGAGCAGCGATTACAAGACAAAAAGCTAAGATAAATGCCACAAATGTTTTCCGGAAAAGTATTTTGCTTTCTGAAAATATCATATCTTTCATTTGGTTTTCTGTCATACCTACCGTAGATAAAACTTGAAATTCTCTTTTTCTCGACCTCAAATTCCCATGAAAACTATTGTAAGCATTAGATAAAGCGATAATCAATAAAATAGTTTGAATACCGGCATTAAGCAAATGTTCATTTCTGCTTTGTTCTTCATCTAATGCTGCCCTAAGAATATCTGTAGAGGTTGAGTGATCTGATGCAGGAACATATGATAAAATGATTCGTTCACATTTGTCAGAAATCGCACTCAAATTTTCCCTCTCCTTTATTTTTATATTGTAGTAGTTGACCGGATTGCCCTCATCTTGTCCATGCTCTCTAACAAATGCTTCAAGAGTGGACATTTGCGTAAAGATGTATATGCCGGTTTTCCCCAAACACTCTAAATCATAAGGAAACTTGTCTATATACCCCTCGATTGGAACTGTCATGATTTTTCCTTCCGCATTGTATTTTAGATTTATTCCTTTTCCTTCGGAGTTTGTTATTGGGATATATGTTCTGAAAGCATAAGGAGTGGTATTATCATTGGCTATTTTATTTAGCAAAACGTAAGACACCATGCTTTCCAATCCGTTTTCTTTTAAAACGGATTGATAATCTTCATCCGACAAACCGTATATTCTCGCAAATAAATTCTTTTCATAGATACGGTTCTCATTTAGCGCCTCTTGAACCTCATCGGATAAGAATCCCTTATTATCGTCAATAAAAAATTTAAAGTCTTTATTTCCGTATATATGCAACTCATCTATATCTTCTACACCCTCAATATCTTCAATCAAGCTTTTGTCAAGCTCTGAATCAGTGTAAATCCTCGATGTGAAATTATAAGGATTATGAAAGCTGTCATATTCTCTTAAAAGCAATCTGTACGATTGTGATACCAAGACTGTAGTCAATACCATAGCGGAAATTACCATAGATATTATTATGGTTCTATAAGTAGTGCTGTACGATTTAAAATAATCTTTTGCCAAAGTTTTTTCAATTTTACCGGTTATTTTTGATTTACCGAATTTAGTTTTCTTTTCAGATATACCGTTTAAACCCTCTATTATCTTTAATTTTGAACTTCTTCTTGCAGGTAAAAGGGCGGATAGATAAACGGTAAAAAATGATAACAGAACTATCAGAATAATTGCAGGTATAGATATAGAAATAAGTTTAAAATAGGGAGCTTGCAAATGTTTGCTGAAAATTTCCGATAATTTGCTATACGTAATTGCATTATTTAACCACATTAAATATAACAATAGATTTGCGACAATATAGGCAAGTGCGGTACCGGCGACGATGGGAATCACGGACAATTTCAGTGCTTTAATTCTGACCATTTTCTTGACTTGTTTTTCCGTCATTCCTACGCTTTTTAACAGCGCTATTTCTCTCAAATCTCTGCTGTTCCATACGTTAAAAGCTCCATAAATCATTACCGCAAAAAGCAGTGACAAAAAAAATATAGGCGTGTAGGCTTCCAAAGTTTTTGATATTATATGCTTAGGCGGAAAAATACCTGACGGATATATCATCTTATATTCTAAAATATCTCTGTTATAGTACAGCTGGCCGATGCTCTCTGCAACTTTTTCGTCAATATTGAATTCATTTAAAGTCTCTCTCGTAAGTGTATAGGTATCTCTCGGATTTTCGTACCAAATAATCGCTTCAAGTGCGGAATTATTTGCAAACAGACTTTCTTTTGAAACTTCGTCTAAATATCCTATAAGAACTGAATCTTCGAAAGTGTAACTATGATCATCATATTCTCCGACTATTGTGTAGTTGGTATTATTGATGTTCAGCTCTGAGCCTATTTTAAATTCTCTATTTCTCAGCAAAAAGCATGTCGGAACCATCAGTTCGCCGCTATTTTCAGGTTTTCTGCCAGCAATAGGCTCAAATCCTTTTAATTTCCAATAGTAGTCTCCTTTTTCATAAATTACAGCGTCAAAATTTGTTTCTACCAGTTTATCAAAGGAAATCTGTTTAATATTCTCGTAATTGATAAGATAATCATACATCTCTTCATTAACACCGGAAATTGATACATTATAGTCTCCCGCCGTGGAAACAACCTCTTTATATTTTTCTGTTTCCGAAAAATTTATAATAAAGATAATCGTGCCGATTAGAATTACCGCAAGCATTATAGACATTTTGGTAGCAAGGGTATCTTTTCTGTTGCTCTTTATGGTTGAGCTTGCCAATTCATCAATTATTTTCATATCCGGCCTCCTCTAAAGAATATAATCTGCCATCGACCATTTTATAAATACTGTTGCAAGACACGGCAACTTTTTCATCGTGGGTAATAATCATAATGGTAGACAGGAAACGTTTGTTTACAACTCTGAACAAGGCTGTAATTTCCTCCGAGTTTTTTCTGTCCAAATTTCCTGTCGGCTCATCGGCAAGAATAATTGCAGGTCTTGTAACCAAACTCCTTGCAATAGCCACCCTCTGTTGCTCTCCGCCGGAGAGTTGTTTCGGATAGCGATTTAGCTTGTCCTGAATACCCAATGTCTCTATTATTTCATTGAAATAATTTTTGTCCTCTCTTTTATTGTCCAGCAGTAAAGGTAGCAGAATATTCTTGTGAACAGTAATATTCGGAATCAAATTGAAAAACTGATAGATGACTCCGATATTTCTCCTGCGAAAGATTGTTAAATCTTCCTTGTTTAGTTTAGTGATATTTTTGTCCTGAATGAAGATCTCGCCGCTAGTCGGCTTATCCACTCCTGCCAATAGATGAAGTAAAGTCGATTTGCCCGAACCGCTATCACCCACAATGGCAACCAAATCACCCTTGTTCAATTCAAAATCTACCTCTGATAAGGCATTTACAACCACTCCGGTATCATATGTTTTCGTCAGCTTAGCAGTTTTAACGATGCTCATGACAAATCCCTCCTAACTTGCTATCAGGATACTAAGTTTA
>JAAZBA010000172.1 GCA_012514045.1 Clostridiales bacterium
ATCAGGGTAAAAAAAGCTATATAACCCACAGAAAAATAGTTGTCTTCGTTTGCTTTTTTATTCCCAAACAGACTTGCCAAAGAGATGATCAGCACGGATAAAAGATTGTAAATAAACACCTGCAAGGTAAGAATCAGAATGCTGTCTGAAGTTTCCCAGCTCTGCAATGGATTTTTGTTTTTCAGCAGCCCCTCAGGAAGCAGGAAATAGCTTAAAATCATAATCCCGAAAAATACCGTGAAAAACAGGACGACCGTCCAGATAATTCTTTTCCTGAGGCTGTTGCTGCTCAGTTTTTTCCGAAAATATCCCATATTTTTCCTCCTGACATCAGTCACATTTTCTTTTGATGTTTATTGATTTTGAAATTTTTCTTATAGCGGCAAAATCCGTGAAAAGGCTATTGACAATTATAAATTTCCGGATTATACTTACACTGTAAGTTTGTATCGGAGGTGTTTATATTGTTGTCTCAGGATTCGATTTTACAGGCGGCAAAACTACTCGTTCAAACCGATGGGCTTGAGGGGCTTTCCATGCGCAAGCTGGCCGCGGGGCTTAACGTGAAAGCCATGTCTCTATATAATCATATCAAAAACAAAGACCATTTGATCGATCTTTTATTGGATGATGTCGTGTCGCAGATCGCCTTGCCGCGGGAAAATGAAAACTGGCAGCGGGAGATGCTCAGGCGCGCCGAGTCAGCCCACCGGGTATTTTTGGAAAGCGCCTGGTCTCTCATGCCTTTGCTGAGCCGAATCAACAGCGGTCCATCCATGCTCCGCTATATTGACCGTTCGCTTGCTTGTCTTCACTGCGCCGGTTTCACGCTTCCTGAGGCAGACCGGATTCTCCACTACTTTGACAGTTATATCTACGGTTTTACCCTGATTGAATTACGGTTCCCCATTCAAGCAGAAAATTATCAAAGCACAACAGAAGAAATGCTCCCCGCTTTGCCCAAAAAGGATTATCCCGCCATGCATCAACTGAGTCTTATCCTTTTACAGGGAGGTTATGACGGAAAACAGGACTTTGTTTCCGGCATTCAGACTATCCTAAAGGGATTGGAAATTGAATTAATCAATGAAAGGAGAATAGACGATGCCTAAAAATAAGATGAAAGCCGCAGTATACGAAAAGTACGGTCCGCCATCTGTTCTATACTTGACTGAGTTGCCCATGCCACTTATTACCAGGTCAGAGCTTCTCATTGAAATCGAAGCCACGACCGTCACTTCCGGCGATGTCCGTATGCGTTCTTCCGATTTTCCGCCACTGTATTATCTTCCGGGAAGGCTGGTTTTAGGTCTTGTAAAACCAAAGAATCAAATTCTCGGCCATGAGTTTGCGGGCACTGTCTTAGCTTGCGGCAATGATGTCAAGCGGTTCAAAGCGGGAGACAGGGTATACGGAACCACAAGCGGACTAAAAGCCGGCAGCCATGCCGAACTTATCGCCGTGCCGGAAGAAAAGAAGACTTGTTTGCTTGGGAAAATGCCGGAAAATATTTCTTTTGCCGAAGCAGCCACCGTACCTATAGGAGGAATGGCAGCTTTGGACCTCTTGTTAAAAGGAAACATCGAACAGGCGAAGCGTGTCATGGTCATCGGCGCCTGCGGAAGCGTAGGCAGTTTTGCCCTGCAGATTGCCCGGATTTTTGGCGCTTCCGTTACCGCTGTGTGCAGCAGCAGTAAAATTGAGATTGCCAAAAAACTCGGAGCGAATCAAGTCATCGACTACCGGACAGAATCACTGTCTTCTGCCGGAACAGAGTATGACTTAGTTTTTGACAGCACCGGGAAGTACAAAAAATCAAAACTTTTGCCCCTGATTTCAAAAAAAGGAAGATTCATCAGCACAAAAAGCCTAACTGCGGAGAAAAATGACTATTTGCGCCAATTGACTGTATGGCTTGAGCAAGGAAAAATCAAACCCCTGATTGATCGCTGCTTCACTTTGGACAACATACAAGAAGCACATAAGTATGTCGATTCCGGTCACAAGTCCGGCGGCGTCGTTATTATCATAAATGAATGAAAGGGATAGAAGAATGGAAAAAACAAAAATTGTATTGGCAGGGCTCTGGACAGCCTTAATGTTTACCTATCTTTTGGGAGATGTTCTGCGGGTGTACAGCGGAGATGTGAAGCCCGGAGAGCTCTTCGGCCAAAAAGCAAGCCAGCTTTCGTATCTGGGGATCGCCGCTTTTATGTTTGTCCCCATTTTGATGATAATTCTATGTCTTCTGCTTGATGGAAACGCACTGCGTTGGATTAATCTTATCGTCACGGTGCTGCTGTTTCTCATAAACATCGTTGGAGTGCCCAGCTATAAATCATGGTATGACGCTTTTCTCATTATCATAAGCCTCGCCGTTAACGCCCTTATCTTCTGGCAAGCTTTTGTTTGGAAAATACCATAGAGGAATTTGTCTGTCAATACCGGAAAAATCCGTTAAAACCTCATATCATTATTGACTTTTATCCGATTTTTGCCTGTTCCATGCAAAATGATAAACAATCAGCAGCAGAACAACTATGGCGTAGGAATAAATCCAATTCTGCGGAGATGTGTGGAAAGAACTGATAGGCGAAAAAATGAGAAAGTTTAAGACCAGATTGGCAAAGAAAGCTATTATAAGGCTTTCGCAAACCAAAACATAAGCGCCGATGATGACACTTATACCGAAAGTGATGAGAATCTCCTCAGTCATGGCGGCAAAACTGTGAATTTCATTGATGCTGGCAAAGTGATAGACAGCATAGATAAAAGATGTCAGCAATACAGAAAGTACCTTTCCGCGCACGGTATCGCCAAATACTCTGATTAATCCCTGTAAGAACAGGCCGTACCACATAAGTGTATAGGCGATCATCGTAGGCAGAAGCAGGATGAGTGGAGAGATGAGGTAAACAAAATTCCCGGAGAAAACGTCGTGTAGTGAAAGCTGCTGACCCTGGCTTATAGCCATAATTCCTAAACCGATGAACGCAGCCAGCAAAATCAGGCTGAGAATGATAAAGCGGGGCGTGAAATTTTTGGGCGACAAGCTCATTGGCAGCTTCCATTTTTTGATAAAGTAATGGCTGGAGGCAATGCCCACAATAGCGACAGTAATATAGTAAATAAGCGTGCCCCAGTGATAGGTAACAGACTGAAGGTCGCTGGGCAATTGTGCTCTGAAATTGGCGCTGAGGTAAAAAAGCGCATTGGCGCAGAGATTCCCTATGAACCAGGCCAACCAGATAAGGGATAGCGTTTGAAGGATTTGTTTCTTTGTAACCTGCATATTATGACCTCCTTTTGCAATCTTTTGTAGTGACGGATTATGAGCACTAGGTTCGGCTCCAGATAGATCTATGTTTTGCGTAATCTTAGCCTTGCGCTGAAAATTATTTATCCGATACAAATGTGCCTGTTTCCACCTGCTCTTTGAATTTAAGCACAGCTTTTGTGAATTTTCTGGGGCAGTCCGCGTGTATATCGTGCATGGAATCAAAGCCCGTTATATACCTGCTGTTCGGTATAAGGCTGCATACTCTCCTCGCGTCCTCCCTGTCCATTGCTGAAAGCAGTATGCCGTTTTCGTCACAATAATCGGGAGCGGTTTTCTTGCTCGGGTTCACCTGCATAATAAGGGAAGGCGCTTTTATGTTTTTAAGGGTTTCCTCCTGATTAAAGCCCTCAAACCAGGAAAAATCATAGAAGCTCTCCCCGAAATACAGGTCATAGTTGCCGGTTCCGTCCTGAATATTGCGTGTAAGCTCAAATATTGCGTTCACGCCAAGCTCCGGCGGGTAAAACCACAGGCGCGGGATCTCCCCGGGGTGGTTTTCCATATATTTAAGCGCAGGGCCTTTTATTGCCTTCTCCCATGTGTCCTCCCCGTGCTTGTTGATTATCTCTATCATAGGGTCATAAAGCAGGCTGTAATGCGTGTAATTGTCTATCTCCTTCTGGTTTAAGAAGTTGTGCATACTTTCAAAACCTTTATACGCGAATGTGTTTTCCGCTCTGCCGGGTTCGGTGGAGAAAAACGGTCCGTCCTCAAGCACAAGTCCTATAACATTTTCAGAATTATTGGCGGCAAGCCATGCGGCAAGCAGCGCGCCTGAAGAATGGCCTGAAACATACGAAGGCTTTTTTATAACATGTTCCATGAACCACACCAGATCCTGACCTATGATATTCGCCTTGTATTTTGCGGCATCCTTGCTGGATTTGCCATGCCCATAATAATCCACCGCAAAAATATGAAATTCCTTTGACAAGGCCGGTAAAACCTTGGCATAGTCTTGCCATGTGGTCTGTTGCCCGTGCAGCAAAAGAAGCGGCTGCCCGTTTGCAGGCCCCTCACCGTAATTCAGTACGGAGCCGTCATCTAAAACCACCTGTTTTTCCGTAAAACCGAGCTTTTCCCCCGTCTTTTCCATGAAGTTTTCGTTTATATAGTCGTATTTCAAGTTTCTGTAAGCGAAAATTACAACCATAGAAGCCAGCCCAATTATTACTTTAAGTATTTTCCCCAGTATTTTTAACATATTTTCCCCCTTATACTCTTCCATGATCTCCTCTAAGCACGGCTGAATATATCAAATATATTATAACCCATATTTTTTCGGTTGTACATAATTATTTGCGCGCCGCGGCATAAGGCAGGTAATTTTCCACCGTAAACACCTTGCGTCATAAACATATTTGCCGGTCACCAGCCCATTTCTTCAAGCCACCGGGACGTTCTTTTCTCACGTTCTCTTGCGTCGTCATCTGTATATTTCCCGAGGTTCAGCTCACCCTTTATCTCGCCGTCCAGCATATATAAGATTCTCTCGCACACTCCGGCGTTTTTACTGTCATGGGTGACCATCAATATCGATGTCCCTTCCCGGTTGATTGTTAAGAACGCCTCTATCACATCCGCGGCGGCCGCCTGATTTAAAGCTCCGGTAGGTTCATCCGCGAATATGATTTGAGGTTCCATCATCATGCTTCGGCAGATACACGCTCTCTGCAGCTGTCCGCCGGACACTTCATTAACTCTCCTTTCGGCAAGATCACCTATATTAAAGTCATCCATAAGCGTCTGCGCGCGTTTATATAATTCCCTCTTCTGTTTCTTATTCGCGTGAACTGCTGGCAAAACGATATTGTCGATTATATTTAAGTTTGCCAATACGTTCATCTGCTGAAACACGAATCCCATTTTTGTCAGCCTTAAACGCGCTTTCTCATCTTCACTCAGCCCAACGATTTCAACGCCATTAAATAGGACCTCTCCCTCATCCGCCTGATCCATTCCGGACACGTTGTAGAGAAGCGTTGATTTTCCGGAACCCGAAGGTCCCATCACCGCGATCATTTCCCCTTCCCGCATTTCAAAGCTGATTTTTTTAAGAATATTCCCCTTGCTCAAATTCCTGACTTCCAATATTTTTCTCATGATTTTTCGTTCCTTTTTGAATCAATAATTGCCCGTACGCGCGCCGAGGCATTCGTACGCATGGATCCTGCCGACTTCCTCAAGGCTTGCCCAGATCGCAAGAGCCGCTGCCATAGCTATCACCGCGGGCGCAGCCACAAATACCGCCATGGGATTAATAATAAAACAAAATCCGTACGCTCCCATGGAGCCTAACAATATCCCTGCCAGGCTTTGTCCCGGGACGATTCCGGCAAAGACCCCAATCACAATGCCCGGCAAAATATACTTAAAAGTTTTCTTAAGGTACTCTCCTTTAATGCCTGCCGATGTAAACCCCAGCGCTTTCTTAAGTGAGCTGCCGCTTCGCTCTCTCCATATCACCAGGCGCAGGAGCAGCAGCATAACCACAAAAAGTATCAGACACGATGAGATGACCGACATGATGGCCGCTTTTTTAATGTTGCGAATAGTCTGCCCGTAGGTTCCCATAATATAGTCCGATATCTTAACGGTTTTTATCCCGTCGTCAAGGGCAGAATACTTTTCCCGGTAATTCTCAACCCATGTGTCCGCAAGATTCTCATCCTTGAGAGAAAGGTAGATGACGCTCCACATAACCGGTGTCTTGTCTTCAAAACCGTCCAAGCAGGCTTTTGCCGTCTTGCCCCCGTTTGTGACGTCTGAATATATTCCGCAGACTTTACAGGATACGGGGCTTTTATGATTGTCCCCCAAGTCTTTATAGACACGAATCGTATCGCCCACATTGACATTCATCTCTTTTGAATTCAGAATCGACAACGCTATTTCATCTGCAGTGTCAGGATATCTGCCTTCAATGTAACGCACCGGAAATCTGCCGTGATCTCCGTTCTCGATCATCAGATTATATGAGGCTCCGTCAGGCAGCACCGTCTTATAAGAACCGGTATGCATCAGTGTATAATCCCGAACCAAATCATCCCGTTTTATTTCTTTCGCGGCAGCTTTTGCTGTTTTTTCAACATCATCCGTCTGCCTTATATCAATCCGGATCTGACTTTCCCCGATTCCCATATATGTGACAAATTCAGGAGCTGCTATCGTGCTTTTTATATTCCACGGTACAAGAATCATAAATAGCGCCGCCGCGGTGATGATCCCGATCGGCAGATAGAGATTTTTCTTTTTTCCGAAATATCCATGTCCGTACAGTACCTGGATAGCAGACATTTTTTCCATTTTGCCTAGTGTGCGGTACACGGATAACAATATAATTCCCTCAGCCGCGAGAGAACCTAAAACCATCAAAAGATATATAAGGCTCTTGTTGCCTGCGTCACCGTACAGCTCCCGCATCTGCGTGCCCAACGGCTCCGCGGCGATCACCGCCGCTATGACACCGACAAGACATCCGATCACCGACAGCAGCAAATACTTTGAAAAATACAGGCCGCGAATGTCTTTCTTTGAAACACCGACAGCCTTCAGCATCCCGATTTCGCGTTTATCCTTTTCAAGCTGCGTAAGTATCATATATCTGATGCAAAGTATTGATATAAAAAGCACTACAGTGCTGACCAGCAGGATAACAAGAATCATCATTCCGTCAGAAAGCGCGTTCATCATTTTGATAAGCGGATATGTGATTGTAGGACCGTTTCCCGGCAGACCCGCGTCCTCATAAGCTGTAGAAAACGCGTTGGTATCACTGCCTTTTTTAAGCTTAAACTCTATCAGGTACTCCTCACTCCCGAGAATTTTCATCTTTTCATAGTCCGATTCATTGACCAGAAATCTCTTGGAGGAGGCCATCATTGAATTCATCTGCGAATCCCTCAGAAATCCCGCGACACTGAGCTTTTCCGTATTTATACGCATTATATCCCCCGTCTTAAGTCCGTACTCCGTTCTGTAACAGACCGGTACATACACTTCCCCCGGATCGGGTTGTATCCTTCTGTTCTCCGCGTCAATGAGAAAATCAAACAATGGACTTTGACAGCATAGCCCGTTGTCCTGCGTGTTGTCGATAAGAGACTTTCCTCCTATGGTCAGCTGGGAATTCTGCAGATTCAAAAATCTGCATATCTGCATTGCTTCCACGTCGCTCCTGTTTTCCGAAAAAGAGGCGATCTGCCCTTCATCGATTTCACCGGTATGCATCTGGAGAAAATCCGGCGTTTGCGCTTTTATCATCAAACTGTCGATGGAACTTGAAAGACTTCCAAACAGAAGTATTGAAAGCCCAAGCAGCATCGCGGAAGCCGCCATAAAGATACAGGTCGATACAGTGACCAGCTTATTTGCCTTAAAATCATTGATAATCAATCGTTTTTTCATTTTGCTCCAAATCCCTCACATCTTTGAAAAAATTCAGCGCCACGGCAACCATCGCAAGAAGCACGCCTGAAACCATAATCACATATGCCGCGCCTCTTCCGACGCCTATCTGTCTTGCCGAAGCTATCTTGTCTGCCAACAGTCCCATACATCCGTATGCCACAATATAACCCGTCTGCGACAGGAGACCTATCAGTCCCCATGCTCTTCCCTGCTTATCGGCACCTATATTTGTCCTGACAAGATAGTCCAGACAGTTATTGGCAAAAGGCAGCATGAAGAAAAACAGAAATCCGAAACAGCAAATCATATAAATATTTTCTTTCAGGCCGAAGCCGACCATTGCGAGACCCGCCAAAATCAGGGAAGCGCTGAGTACTTTTGTAAAATGTTTCTTTAATCCCCGGATCCCTAAAATCACGCTCGACACAAGCATTCCGCACGCGCATATTGTCTCGGCAGCGCCGAGAACGATGCTATCCGCGAAATCAAGGATCATCGGTTCAGACAAGATCTGAATCGCCCCCATAAAGCATGTCATTACGGAAGAAACGACAATAAGAATCACAACACCGCGCTTTTCTGTTACAGCGCTCCACCCTTCTTTAAAGCTCTCCCAAAGCGTCATCTTATTTTCGGCCGTTTTTGACTTAAAGCCTTCTCTTACGACAGCGGTACAAGCCGCCGTTAAGAAAAATGTGCATATATCTATGAGCAGCAGGAGCTTTATATCGCTTACCGTAAGTAAAATTCCCGCGATAATCGGTGAAATAAGATACCTGGCACTTCCTGCGACGCTCATCATGCCGCTTGCCTTTGAATATTCCTCCCTGGTAAGCAGATCAGTCACAGTCGCTCTGTATGACGGTCCAATAAGTGATGAAAATACGGAGCTGACAAATACCCCTATGCAGATCTGATACAGCGCCGCCCCGCCGCTCAGCATGCAGACAAGAATATATACAAGCCCAAGCGCCGACAGACCGTCGCCTGCAATCATCAGGAGCCGCCTGTCATACCTGTCTGCGAGAACTCCTGCCGGAACGCTTATCAGCATTGTCGGCAGAAACGCCAGTAAAGTCACTAACGCCATGCTGCCGGCGCTTCCCGTATTTTTAAATACATACACGCCAAGCCCGAAGCTTGTAAGTCCTCCGCCTATCGCTGAAACAAGTTCTCCGCTCCAGATAAGCAAAAATTTGCCGTAGTTTGTTTTCGGTTTCACATTTCTCTCCCGATATGTTTTATTAACCGACAGATTGTCGGTAAGAGATTTGAATATATGGGACTTGTCATAAGTTATGATGAGTCCCATTATCTATTTATTTGGAAAAGATCTTCATAATTGCCGCCGCGAGGCTGCCTTCATCAGCGCCGAGGAGCCTCTCTGTATGGTAGATAAAAGCCTTGCTCTTTTTTTCCCTTTTTTCGGGTGACAAGCCGGCAAGCTCATCAAAAGCAGTGTTCGAATAGATAACTATCATCTCCGCCGCGTCCGTTGGGTATTTTGTGTTAAATATACCGACCGTATTCCCTTCCTCAATCAGCTTCGCAAACAAGGGAACAACTCCGGCTATAACACTCTCCTGCATTTTCTGGTGAAGCAGAGCGTTCTGTGGCTTGTGCATCTGCGCCAACATCTCGACACCAACTCCGCTGTCAACATTCAGCGCCAGAACCGATCCCGTAAGGCGCTCCATAAGCGGAACGTTCCAATCCGCGACGATCGTCGCCGCCTGCGCGATTTTCTCGCGCCCCATTCTCTCTACGATCGCGTCAAGGATCTCTTCCTTAGATTTGAAATGGTAATACAGCGTACCGCGCGCGATGCCGATCTCTTTGATAATGTCGTTTGTGCTGGCATTATCAAAACCCTTTTCTACAAACAGCTGTTCCGCCACATCAAGTATTTCGTTTTTTCTCTCCTCTGCAGGCTTTACAACTCTCATTGTTTTCCGATCCTTTGCTGCTATCTGCCGACAACTTGTCGGTAGATAAATTATATCACGTTTTTTCTCTTTTGTAAACCTCAATTTATCAGGCAAAATATACAATTTTTATGTTTTACGAAGCGTCATATTATAGAGCTGTCAGCACAAAATGGACTGAAGCATCACAATCGGGATTATGTCCCGTAACTACACTCTCTTCTCCCTGTTCTGCGCAAAAATCATCAATGTCAGCGCTATGGGAAACACGATTCCCGCCAGGATGCCGAGCTTCAGAGACAGCGCCTCAATAGTCATGCCGTTGTTCGAGGCGTAGCTTACGGCGGAGGGGGCTTTGACAGTCAGGTCCGATATAATGCCCGTGACCCAGGGGCCAAGGGAGCAACCTATATCGCCGAACAGCGCCAGAATCGCGAACATGGTGACGCCGCCCCCCGGTATGCGCTCGGAGGTGACGCTCAGGGTGCCCGGCCACATAAGGCTTACGGAAAAACCGCTTAAGGCGCAGCCTAAAAGCGAAATAAGCGGGTTCGGAGCGAAAACCGCTGTCAGATAGCACACAATACAGAACAGACCGGAGATAACCAGCATCCTGTTCATGTTGAGCCGTTTTCCGAAGAGCGCGTATATCATCCTCCCCGTACCCATGGTGACGGCAAACATGCCGGGACCAAGGAGATCTCCCATGACCTTGCCCACTCCGAGACCTTGCTCGGCGAACATGGACGCCCACTGGCTCATTACAAGCTCGCTGGCGCCGCTGCAAAGCATGACAATCGCCGCCAGGGCGAAGCCTTTTTTCCTGAAAAGTCCGGTTATGCCGGCGATGGGGGCTTCATCGTTGGAGGGAGGGATAGGGGCTTTGGCAAATAGAATACCGTTGACCGCGGGGAATATCGCCCAGAACAGGGGGATTAGATGCCAGCGCTCGCTTCCGGTAACCGTGAGCATTAGGGTGGTAACCGCCACAACTATAAGACTGCCCCAGCAGTAATAGGAATGCATCATCGCCATTGTGCCGCTCTTGTGCTCGCTTGGTATGGAGTCCACAATGGGGGAGTAAAGCACCTCGGCAAGTCCTCCGCCGATGGCGTAAGTGATCGTGGCGATGATTATGCCCATATAGGGATCGATAATAACGGGCAGCAGGCTCATAAGCACCATACCTACCACGGTAAATCCCTGAGCCACAAGCACGGCGGTGCGCTTCTTTATGTGATGTATAAACCTCGCCGCAAGCAGGTCAATTATCAGCTGAGTGACAAAGTTAAAGAGCACGATCCTCCCTATCTGCTCATAGGTAAAGCCGTATCGGGAGGAGAACACGATAAAAAGCGTAGGCGCAAGGTTTATAATAAAAGCCTGTATCATTGCGCCGAAGGAGCAGCAAAAGAGCGTTCGTTTGTATTTATCAGACATTTTAAATTACCTTCCGGTTTATTGTTGCCTGGACACTTCATCACGGGTGATGTTTTTGCACCAGGTTCGTTTCCTGTAATGGATAATGTTCGCGGGCATTTTACAAATTCGTCGAGGCAGAGGATGAAGTAAACCCACATTTCCGGGAGCTTCAGCACGAAGGCGCAGATAAGCCCCACCGGCACGGCGTAAACCCACATAGCGACAAGGTCGCAGACAAGACCGAAGCGCACGTCTCCTCCCGCCCGAAACACGCCGCATATGACCATGGTATTGACGGAGGCTCCGATGACATAATAGGAGTTTATGAAGAGCATGGTACTCAGGTGTGAGCGTACAGTGTCCGTTACGGTGACATAGAGGTGCATGAACTGGAGGATAAACGGACGCAAAAGAAGAATCAGTCCGCCGCCCACAAGGGCTGTCCACAGGGAAAGCCTCACGAACCGGGCTCCATAGACCATTGCCTCTTTGAGCCTATTGTCCCCCATAGCCTTGCCTATTACTATGGCGGCAGCGGAGGAAACTCCGAAGCAGACCACCATGCTCAGGTTGCGGACAACTGTCGCGACGGAGTTCGCGGCCACAATGTCCGAGGACAAGTGGCCGAAGATTATGGAATAAACGCTGTATGCGAGTCCCCAAACGATATCGTTGGCGGCGGAGGGGACACTGTAACTGATATAATCTTTCATCAGAATTCCTGCTCTGGAAACAATGTCCTTGAAGCGAAGCCGTATAACAGGATTGAGTCTGCTGTCGATAAGGCAGACGATAACCTCCACAGCCCTCGTTATGGAGGTGGCAAGCGCCACGCCTGTTATGCCAAGCTCCGGGAAGGGTCCGAAGCCGAAGATGAAGCAGGCGTTCAGCACCACATTCATTACGACCGCGCCGCAGTGGATCGCCGCGCTGATCTTCACCCGCTCAACGGTACGCATGATGCACAGGTAAATAGTGGCGAAGCCGCCAAAAACGTACGCCGGGCTGAGTGCCCTCAGGTAGCTTATTCCGTCCCTTATAAGCTCCTCGTTGTCCGTAAAGATCCTCATCACAGCCCGGGGGAAAAACGCGGCTGCGATGGAGAACAGGAGACTTATCACAACGCTGAAGCGGACGGCGAGTCCCATGACACGCTCAACGGTGCGGATATCCTTTTTCCCCCAGTACTGCGCCGCCAGCACCGTGGCTCCCGAGGACATGCCAAAGAGGAGCATTTGAAGCACAAACATAAACTGTCCCGCAAGGGATGAAGCCGCCATGGCGGTCTGTCCCACAAAGGACAGCATGAGAACGTCAGCCGATCCCACCGCCGCGTCCATAAAGTTCTGCACGGCGATGGGCAGCGTAATCTTCATCGTCCTTTTATAAAAGGCTATCTTTTCTTCCCGTGACCCCAGAGCTGGGGCCGCTATCACGTCTGCCATTTTTTCTTACCTTTGTTTTATTGATCTGGCCTTCTGTGCGGCAGGGGATTTTCCCCATATACATCACTAATCCCCGCCTCAAAACACAGAGACGAGGACAAATGATAAAATAAATGGTCGAGGTGACAGGACTCGAACCTGCGGCATTCTGGTCCCAAACCAGACACTCTACCAAACTGAGCTACACCTCGATATTGAAAATATATAAACCCGGGAAACCGGGCTTAAACCGTTACCGCAATATTATATCACATCTTTTTTGTCTTGACAAGTCTTTTTTTCATGTTATAATATAGCGTACGCGTTATAATGTGGCTAATAATATAATGACGGGAGTGCGCATGTATGAACAGGTGTTTAGTGCTTGACAAAACGCTTAAATTTACACTCGAACTGCGTGATATTCCGCTTCCCCGGGAAGATCAGGTGGTTGTGAAAATCGCCGCCAACGGCATATGCGGCTCCGACGCTCATTTTTACCGCACGGGACGGCTGGGAAACTTCGTGGTTGGCGAGCCCTATATCCCCGGACACGAAGCCTCCGGAGTGGTTACCGCCTTGGGCGCCAAGGTTTCCGGGGTATCAGAGGGTGACCGTGTCATTATAGAACCGGGTATCCCCTGCGGAAAGTGCGCCCTTTGCAAATTGGGACGCTATAACCAGTGCAAAAACGTATACTTCCTCTCCTGCCCTCCCCTTGACGGCACGCTTTGCGACTATGTGGCGATCGACACCGCTTTCGTATATAAAATGCCCGACAGTCTCTCCTTTGAGGACGGCGCTCTCGCCGAGCCCACGGCGGTGGCGGTGCACGCGATAAACCGCGCCCGTTTCAAGCCCGGAGATACGGGAGTTATCCTCGGATCCGGACCTATAGGACTTCTCACCCTTCAGGTGTTTAAGGCCTGCGGCGGAGGAAAAGTTCTCTGCGCCGACATCTCTGACGACCGTCTGGCTCTCGCGAAGGAATTGGGAGCCGACATGGTATTGAATCCCCTGAAAACACCGTATTCGGAGATATACGACATGGCGAATGTGGTATTTGAGACAGCCGGCAACGTCATCACCACAAAAGAGGCTTTCCACATCTGCGCCACGGCGGGCTGCTGCGTGCAGATTGGCTGGCCAAACGAAAACATCGTGCCCATGGACATTCCGGCGTTTATCGAGAAAGAAATCGACTATGTGGGACTAAACCGATATGCCAACGCGTTCCCCGCCGCCATTGAGTTCCTCGCCTCGGGACGCATCGACTGCGCAAAGATGATAACCCACCGTTTCTCCCTTGAGGAAACTACCGAAGCCTTCGAAACAGCCTCCTCACCCGACGCGGTGAAGGTCATGATTATAAATTAGTTTAAATACACATTTACATAAGGATGGTCACAACATGCTAAACACCGAAAAGACAATGGACAAGATCGTGGCTCTCTGTAAGGGCAGAGGCTTTATCTATGCCGGCAGCGAAATCTACGGCGGACTTGCCAACTCCTGGGACTACGGCCCCTTGGGCGTTGAGCTAAAAAACAATATCAAGTGCGCCTGGTGGAAAAAATTCGTCCAGGAGAACCCCTACAACGTGGGTATCGACGCGGCGATCCTCATGAATCCCCAGGTTTGGGAAGCCTCCGGCCACGTCACGACATTCAACGATCCCCTTATCGACTGCAAATCCTGCAAAATGCGCCACCGTGTCGACAAGCTCATTGAGGACTGGTGCAAGGAGCGAAACGACACTGAGACAAATATTGAAGCCATGACAAACGATGACATGATGGCGTTCATCCGCGAAAAGGGCGTCACCTGCACAGGCTGCGGCAAGTTGGATTTTACCGATATCCGCAAGTTCAACCTCATGTTCAAGACCTATCAGGGCGTAACCGAGGACAACACAACAGAGATTTATCTCCGCCCCGAGACAGCCCAGGGCATATTCGTAAACTTCAAAAACATCCAGCGCACCACCCGCCGCAAGATCCCCTTCGGCGTGTGCCAGATAGGCAAGAGCTTCCGCAACGAGATCACCCCCGGTAATTTTATATTCCGTATCCGTGAGTTCGAGCAGATGGAGCTTGAGTTCTTCTGCAAGCCCGGCACAGACCTTGAGTGGTTCGCCTACTGGCGCCAATTCTGCAACGACTGGCTCGTGGAGCTGGGCATTTCCCAGGAGAACCTCCGTCTCCGCGACCATGGGCCTGAGGAGCTTTCTTTCTACTCCAAAGCCACAACGGACTTTGAGTTCCTGTACCCCTTCGGATGGGGCGAGCTCTGGGGCGTGGCGGACCGTACCGACTACGACCTTACCCAGCATATCAACTCCTCCGGAGAGGATCTTTCTTACTTCGATCCCGAGACAAACGAGAGATACGTGCCTTACGTTGTGGAGCCCTCCCTCGGCGCCGACAGAGTCACGCTGGCGTTCATGGTTGAGGCCTATGACGAGGAGATCATGGACGCGGAAAAGAACGACACAAGAGTTGTTATGCGTTTCCATCCCGCCCTCGCTCCCATCAAGTGCGCCGTTCTGCCCCTTTCAAAGAAGCTGGGTGACAAGGCAAACGAAGTGTACACGATGCTGTCCAAGTATTTCATGACAGATTACGACGAGTCCGGTTCCATAGGCAGGCGCTACCGCCGCCAGGACGAAATCGGCACCCCTTATTGCGTAACCATCGACTTCGACACCCTTGAAGACAACGCCGTAACCGTCAGAGACAGAGACACCATGGAGCAGGTAAGAATCCCCATAGATGAGCTCAGAAGCTATATAGAAAAGAAAATCGAGTATTAAGAATACAAAAGACCTTCCGGTGAGCAGTTTTTCACTGGAAGGTCTTTTTTCGTATAATCCCCCAATATACTGCAGAGCAGGTCTAAGAAGACTGCGGTGCCGGTAAATGCATCCTCCCCCCTTTAGTCAAGGGGGGAAGGAACGAACTATTGTTTTCAGTGGTTAAAAGAATTGCAGAAAAGATAAATATCCTATCCCCCTAGCCTACGCACTGCAAGCAGTGCTGGGGGGAAACTCGACGCATGTATGCGTCACGCATGTATGCGTCAAGCGCATTGCGCCGGAGGAGGATCAATCGCTTCTCCAATATAATAATTTTGTTTATTTAATGTCAAAAATCGGGTTTTGCTTTGTTTCCTCACTTGACGCGGCTGTTTTCAGATATTCCAGCTCTTCTTTTGTCAGAGGAGCTTCCAAAATAGCGTCAATATGCTTTACCAGATGTTCGAAATGCTGGAAATTTCCGGGAGGAACCGTAGTAGCCGCTCCCTTGCCGAACGCGTATTTGATCGCCGCCGCCGCAAGCTTATCGTCTCCGAATATAGGTTTGCACCATGACTTCGGATAAAGTTTTTTTTCGTCCCCATCAATCCACTTGCGCTCCACAAGCGTTTTCATCGCAAGCAAACCCATGCCTTTTTCCTTAACTTTATCGGCAATGCGGTCTCCCCAGCCTATATTCAATCCCATAGCCCAGTTCATGGGGAAAAGCACCGTGGCAAAGTCAAACATATCCATGATCTGCAATGCTATGTCCTCGTTATGGGTGGAAAATCCTATTTCTCTTATAAGCCCTTCGCGTTTTGCCCAAATTAGCGTTTCGATAATTCCATCGGAGGAAAAAGCCTTGTCCACATCCTCCTGCGTCGTCATGGAGTGCATCTGATACACATCAAAATGATCCGTCTGCAGCTCTTTGAGAGAACTTAGGAGCTCTTTTTTTGACCCTTCCTTGTCACGCTCGGTTGTTTTGCACGCCAGATAGATCTGATTTCTGTAAGGATGTATCGCCGGTCCCAGTCTTTCCTGGGCGTTGCCGTACGTGGGGGCGACATCAAAATAATTCACGCCGTTTTCAATAGCGTACGAAACATATTCAGAGGCATTTTCGGCGCTTACATTCGATACAATAATGCCGCCGAACATTACGCAGCTTACATTATACCCGGTTTTTCCTAAAATTTTATACTTCATTATTTATTACCGCTTTCATTTTAAGACGACTAAAATATTTATACTCTCTTTTTTACGTGTTCACAGATACTGCAAGAAAACCGCATGGTTTTAATCACACGATCGCCAGATTTATGACCTCAATGCCCTTTTCCATCGCCTGCTTCACCGTATAGGCGGTGCCGCCCTTCATTTCCCTCATGTAGCAAAGGCAGTATGTGCTCAGCTCCACAAGACGGCGGTTCCGGGCGAACATACAGCCCTTTGTGTATGACTCCTGCACATAGGTGTGACCGTCGGCGCGGCTCATTATGTCATCATATACCGCCCTGTCCTCTTCGCTCCAGCCTTTCGTCTGCTCCATGCAGGGAAGCACGAGAATAAGGCTTATTTCCGGATACTCTTTCCTTATTTCCAGCACCTCCAAAGCAGCTATGGTGTCAAAACCCAAAGCTCCGCCGGCGAGGAACACGTTCACGCCCTTGTCGATAAGCTTTATTATTGTTTCTCGGAGCCTTTGCCGGATACCATCTATCTCACATACGTCAAGATTTCTGTGGCCTGTAAAGCAGCAGCCGATTTTTGCCATTGTATCAGAACCTTATCATGACCTTCATTGCCTTGTCCTTCTGCTCCTCGATGAGCTTGTAGGCGTCGAGATAGTTGTCGAAATCCACATAATGGGTAACAAGGGTGTCAAGCTCGATAAGTCCCTCGCCCACGAGACGGATAGCCTCAATATAGTCCTCAACCCTGTACATGGCGCTGCCTATGAGGCTGAGTTCATGGTCCTGCACGAAGCCCATGTTTACCGGAGCAAGTTCCGCCACAACGCCGACGACGATGATAACGCTTCCCTTGCGGGCGATCTCAATAAGCTCGGCAATGACCGCTTTGCTGCCGATGCACTCGAAGATAACGTCAGCCGCGTCCGGTCCGAAAGCTTCAAAGATCGCGTCACGCAGGTTCTTTTCTTTGGGGTTGACGGTTTTTATGCCGCATTTCTCCGCCGCCGCCAGTCTGTAGGCGCTCACCTCGGAGAGAAGCACATCGCCGCCCATGGCTTTGATTGTCTGGGCTACAAGGTTTCCGATGGGACCGCCGCCTGTTACGACCGCTTTTTTCCCCTTGATACCGCCGTTTACGGCATAGCGGCGCGCCGCGTGTACCGCCACCGCAAGAGGCTCTATCATGGCGGCATGCTCAAGGCTCATGCCCTTGGGCAGCTTCAGAGCCTTGGCGGCTTCGGTTACAAAGTACTCGCTGGCCATGCCGGTGGTTTGGAAGCCCATTACCTTCAGCACATCGCAGTCATTATACATGCCATGGGTGCAGGGGTAGCACTTTCCGCATACCACCTGGGGCTGGATAGTGACAAGATCTCCCACCTCAAAACCCTCCACGCCCTCGCCAAGCTTATCAATAATCGCTGCCACCTCATGTCCCTGAACGACAGGGTAGGAGGTGTAGGGGTGTTTGCCGTGGTATACGTGTATATCCGAGCCACATACGCCGATCATCGCCATCTTTACGCGGATCTGTCCCTTTCCCGGCTCCGGGATGGGAACGTTGACGTACTCAATTACGCCCGGCTGTGTCATTATTGCCTGTTTCATTGTTTTTTCCTTTCTGTGATGTGTATTGTGTCGCCTCATCAGTCTGATGACGCGGCGCGCCGGAGGGGGATTACCCCTCGAATACGCTCCTGATAAACGCCACCGACTCGGCGGCAGCTTCGTCAAGGTCTCTTCCGTGGGTCAGGTCGCGCCAGATCTTTATGTCGCTTCCCACCTTGCCCCCCATCATAACGAAGGGCTCCATTACAACCGCCTTATTGTAGCCGATCTTACGCAGCGCCTCGGCGATGCCCTGCCAGGGTATGCGACCGTAAGCGCCGGGGAGACGGCGGTTTACTTCGCCTATGTGGAGGTGACCGAGCTTATCTCCGGCGGCAAGGATCGCTCCTTCGATGCTCTCCTCCTCCATGTTCATGTGGTAGGTGTCCAGCATGACTTTCACGTTGTCCTTACCCACCTCGTCAACATAGCGTACGCACTCGCTTACCTCGTTGAGCAGATACCCCTCGTGGCGGTTGAGCACCTCCATGCCCAGGTTTATGCCGTAGGGAGCGGCCATGTCCGCCATGAGCTTCATGCCCTCAACGCTCCTGACCCAGTCTCCCGCCTTGTCGATGGGCTTTGAGTAGTCCACCGGCCAGTAGGAGTAGAGCCCGCCGCCCACAATGTCAACTCCCAGCTCATGAAGCGCCGGAAACGTCTTTTCCCAGAACCGCAATGCGTTATCTCTTATGGCAATGTCCTCGCTCGCGATGTTCTCCGAGAGCTGAGGTCCGTAGCCGGCGGTGATAATAACATCGTGGCGGTCCTTTTCCCTCTTCAGCTCATCGATTTCTTTTCTCGACATATAGGGGACGCTCGCGCAGGATATTTCAAGGATATCAAAGCCCAGGCGCTTTACTCTTTCAACATAAGGGGCATAGTCTCCGCCCCATTCTCTCGCCCAGTAGGCGTAATAAATTCCGTATTTCACTTGATGTCTTTAAGCAGATCACGGATCTCCGTGAGCAGCTCCTCCTCCTTTGTGGGCTTGGGCGCCTCGGGCGCAGGCTCCTCTTTCTTCTTCCGTCTAAAACTGTTGATAAGCTTGACGACTATGAAGATGACCAGCGCCACGATGAGGAAATCCACGATAGCCTGAATGAACAGACCATAGGCGATGGCTACAGGCTCTCCGCCGCTGATAGTGGGTATGGGCTTCGTTGTGAGGGTCGAGAAGTTGATTCCTCCAAGAATGAGACCGATGAACGGCATGATGACGTCGTTTACAAGGGACGTTACGATCTTTGAGAACGCTCCGCCGATGATAACGCCGACAGCCATGTCAACGACGTTTCCTCTCAGGATAAATTCCTTAAACTCCTTGATAATTTTGCGTGCCATAAAAGTTCCTCCTTGCGTTTTTGTTTATATAAATTTTTTCGCGCGTTATTTATGAAAATTCCTGAAATCGGCGCTTTCCTGAAGAAAAATGCCGATATTCCATTAAATGTTTCCTAACGAATTCTCTCCAAAAGCTCCTCCAGGTCATCGACGCCGTAGTATTCTATAGTGACGAGGCCTTTCTTTTTGCCTTTTTTTATCGTTACCCGCCTTCCGAGACGCTCAGACACATCTCTTGCGGCTTCGGCATAGTAGTCTACGCCCTCGTTTTGAGGATATTCTTTCTTTTCCTTTTTTTCCCGGAGGAGAGATTCGAGAGCTCTTACGCTGAGCCCCTCGGAAACACATTTCTCCGCCAGAACAGACGCTCTGTCACCGGCGGAAAGGAGTACCTTGGCGTGGCCTTCGGTGATTTTCCCTTCGGCAAGCATATTCAGCACATCCTCCGGCAGAGACAGGAGCCGCACGGAGTTGGCGATGCTTGATCTGGGCTTGCCCACCTTTACGGCGGCTTCCTCTTGGGTCATTCCGCAAGCCAGGAGAGCAGCGTAACCATTCGCTTCCTCCACAGGGTTCAGGTCCTCACGCTGCAGGTTTTCCACCAGCGCCAGCACCGTGCCGGTCACATCGTCCGCCTCCAGCACCACCGCGTCAATTGAGGTCAGCCCCGCTTTTCTTGAGGCGCGCCAGCGGCGCTCTCCGGAGATGATCTCATAGGCGCCGTCCTGCCGCTTTCTCACGGTTATAGGCTGGAGCAGTCCATGCTGCTTTATGGATTCCGCCAGCAGGGACAGTGATTCCCCGTCGAAATTCTTTCTCGGCTGGTTAGGGTTCGGCTCAATTTCGCTGAGCCTCAGTCTTATTACTTTTTCCGGCTTAAAGGAGGCGGCGTCCTCCCCGAACAGAGCCGTAAGCCCCTTTCCAAGACCTTTTGCCATTGTGATCCTCCTCCTAAATATTTGCGGCTATAATATACTCAGCGGCTTTAAGGTAGCATTTTGCCCCCTTTGAGGAGGCGTCATAGTGGGTGACGGGCATACCGTGGCTGGGAGCCTCGCTGAGTCTTACGTTTCTTGGCACCACCACGTTCATCACAAGCCTTCCGAAATGCCGCTTCACCTCGGCGCTGACCTGGCCGGAAAGATTGGTGCGTCCGTCGAACATGGTCAGCAGTATGCCCGCCAACTCTATATCAGGATTAAGGCTTCCTTTTACTGTGCGGATCGTGCTCATTAGCTGGCTTAAGCCTTCAAGGGCATAATATTCGCACTGGAGCGGTATGAGCACGCTGTCCGCCGCCACAAGGGCGTTGAGCGTAAGTATCCCCAAAGATGGGGGACAATCTATCAGAATAAAATCGTAGTCGAAATATACGCTCTTGAGTGCGTTTTTGAGCCTGCGCTCTCTCTCGACTACGTTCACAAGCTCCACTTCCGCGCCCGCAAGCTGTATAGAGGAGGGGAGCACATCGCAGTAGGGAGTTTTTACGATAGCCGACCGTACAGGAACACCCTCCACAAGCACATCACGCATGGAGAGCGCCGGCTTTTCCACCCCAAGCCCGCTGGTTGCGTTCGCCTGGGGATCGGAGTCCACAAGAAGGGTTTTCTGTTTGAGTATCACCAGAGAAGCGGCAAGGTTGACACATGTCGTAGTCTTCCCAACCCCGCCCTTCTGATTGGCAACAGCGATTATTTTGCTCAATTTCTATACCTCCGTTGAGGGTTGTGTGTGGGTATCCCCCATTATTCTGCAGTGCATATCTAAAAGACTGCGGCGTCGGCAGGTGCTCAGCCGCCCCCTCGACGCATGAAGCGAAGCTTCAAGCGTCAAGACAAGGGGGCTAGAGACGCGAATTTTGTCTTTAACGTTTGCAAAAAAGATTCAGGTTCCTATCCCCCTTGACTAAAGGGGATACCGGCGCCGTACGCCGGAGGGGGATATCATCACTTCATCTTAAGCTTTACTATCCTTCCCACAGCTTCGTCTACTCTTTCCATGCTCAGTTCGCCGGTTTTTACGGCTTCCAGGAGCCTGTCGTAGATCTGGTTTTGCTTTTCGTAGGAGTCGCAGGCGCAGAGGAGGTCGGCGCCGTTTTGGATGGCCTTCAGAGCAGCTTCGGCGCTGCCGTATGTTTCGCTCACCGCCTTCATGTCCAGCGCGTCGGTGACAATTACGCCGTCAAACCCTAAGGTCTCTCTAATATATCTGTACACATCCGCGGACATGGAGGCGGGATAGCCGTCCTTACACATGACAGAGGAGTAAATATGCGCCGTCATCATCATTTCACACCCTGCCTCAACAGCTGCTCTGAAGGGAGCTATCTCAACTTCCTCAAGTCTTTTCATATCATGGCTCAGCGTCGCAAGCTCCGTATGGCTGTCCTGGGAGGTGTCGCCGTGGCCGGGGAAGTGCTTCACGCAGGCGGTAATTCCCGCGTCGGTCAGTCCCTTCATAAAAGCCAAACCTTTCGATGTGACAGTCCCAACGTCCGTTCCGAACGCTCTGTCACCGATAACCGTGTTCTCCGGATTTGTGAACACGTCAAGCACCGGGGCGGCGTCAACCGTTATGCCGAAAGCCATCAGCTCAAGCCCCAGGGTGTAGGCAAGCTTATATACCTCGTCCTCCGTCATTTTTCCCATCTCCGCGGCGGCGGGCAGGGACACAATGCCATGCTTTATTCTTTTTACCCGTCCCCCCTCCTGATCGATGAACACCATGGGGGAAAGCCCGGTTTTTTCCTCGATCAGCGCTTTGCACTCCTTGTTCAGGGCGATGAGCTTGTCAAGGTCGCCGCAGGAGGCGGCGAAAAGGAAGGTGTTGCCGTAGTAACGTTCGGATATATGGTTTTTATCCTCCACTCCGAGGAGCTCGGAGTGGAGGGGGATCGCCATAAGCTGCCCGATCTTCTGCTCAACGGACATGGAAGCGACGATTTTCTCTATCTCGTTCATTGTTTCCTCCCCGGGCTGTATATCTTCGCTTTTTTCTTTGGTTTTTTGCTCGGTTTGCTCTTCTTTTTCAGGTTTAACGGCTTCTTCGGCTTTTTCAGGCTCCGAAGTATTCTCTTTCTTTGTCTCCTTTTCTGTCTTTATAACAGTGTGGCTCGTCTCCGGAGAGTATGTCTTCTGCTCTTCAGGCGAAGGACTTTCATTGACGGTTTCTCCGTTTTCCACAACCTGTGGAGAACCTGACCGGATGGTGCAGCCGGACAAAAGAAGCAGCAGAAATATCAGGGCTGCAAGCCCAGTTGTAAGCCCAGCTGTCAGCCGTTTCATTCCTCGTTCTCTCCCGAAACCGTCTCTATATCTATTACCCTCGACTCCTCGTCTGCGCGCATAAGGATAACGCCCTGGGAGACTCTGCCGCAGACCCTTATGTCTTCGGCAGGCACTCTTATCATAATGCCCGCGTCGGTTATGAGCATAACGTCCTCATCCTTGCAGATAATCCTTATCGCCGCGAGAGAACCGGTCTTTTCTGTAATGCCGTGGCACGCCACGCCCATTCCGGCTCTGCGCTTTGTGTTGTAGTCGGAAACGGGGGTTATCTTTCCGTAGCCTCTGTCGGTGACGGTGAGCATGTGTTCGTCACCCTTTATCGCGACAGCGCCCACAACGATGTCGTCTTCGCCCAGCTTAATGCCGCGGACGCCGGCGGCGGCGCGACCCATTATCCTGATCTCATCCTCCTTGAAGCGGACAGCCTTTCCCTTATCGGAAGCGATCATGATTTCGCTCTCCCCGTCTGTCATAAGCACACTCACAAGGGCATCGTCTTCACGGAGCACAACAGCCTTCAGTCCCCCTTTTCGGATATTCCCAAAGGCAGAAAGTCCGATCCTCTTGGCTGTTCCCTTACGGGTCACGAACACAAGATTTTGGCTGTCGTCAAAATTCTCCACCGGGAGCATAGCGGTCACCTTTTCATCCGGCTCGAGCTGGAGAAGATTTACAAGGTTCGTTCCCTTGGCGGTGCGGGAAGCATGGGGCACCTGATACCCTTTAAGCCTGTATACCCTGCCCATGTCGGTAAAGAACAGGAGGTGATTATGGGTCATGGAGGCGAACATGGTGCTTACTATGTCCTCCTCCCTGGTGGTCATGGCTGTTATGCCCTTGCCGCCTCGTCTCTGTGCTCTGTAGGCGGTGGTAGGCAGTCTCTTTATGTAGCCGTGACGGGTAAGCGTATATATGCACTCTTCGTTTTCGATGAGATCCTCGATGTCAAGCTCGTCTTCCACCGTCTCGATCTGTGTCCTTCTCTCGTCGGAGTAAGTGTTTCGCACCTCACAGAGCTCTTTTTTTACTATCTCGTATATGTTCTCGTCAGAGGAGAGGATTCTTTCAAACTCCTCGATCTTTGAGTACAGATCCTCCAGCTCAGCGTTTATCTTCTCTCTCTCAAGGCCTGTCAGACGTCCAAGACGCATATCCACAATGGCCTGTGTCTGCTCGTCAGAAAGACCGAAGCGGACGCCGAGGCGTTCCTTTGCCACTGTTTCGTTCTTTGAGGAGCGGAGTATGTTCACGACCTCATCTATGTTGTCCACCGCGATTTTGAGACCCTCCAATATATGGGCTCTCCTGCGGCAGCGATTGAGGTCAAATCTCGTTCTCCGCTCCACCACGTCGCGCTGGAAGGTAACGTAGCAGTCCAGCATATCCCACAGAGACATGCACTTCGGCTCACCGTCTACGAGGGCGATCATCATGACGGAAAAATTGTTCTCCAGCTGGGTAAACGAATAGAGCCGATTGAGCACAACTTGGGGGTTGGCTTCTTTTTTTAGCTCTATGACTATCTTGAGACCCATTCTGTCGGAATGATCGCTCAGGTATGAGATGCCGTCGACTCTCTTATCCTTTACAAGATTGGCGATGGACTCCACAAGCCTCTGCTTGTTCACCATGTAGGGTATCTCCGTTACCACTATCTGGAATCGTCCTGATTTTGTCTCCTCGATCTCGCACTTGGCTCTCACCTTTATCCTGCCCCTGCCGGTGGCATAGGCGGCGCGGATGCCCCTTCTGCCCACAATGATCCCTCCCGTAGGGAAATCAGGACCTTTTACGTACATCATCAGCTCGTCAAGGGTAGCGTCCGGGTTGTCTATCAGATAGCAGGCGGCGTCAATGACCTCTCCCAGGTTATGGGGAGGTATATTGGTCGCCATGCCCACGGCGATGCCT
Source organism: Clostridiales bacterium (assembly GCA_012514045.1). Taxonomy (GTDB): domain Bacteria; phylum Bacillota; class Clostridia; order Oscillospirales; family QAMX01; genus JAAZBA01. The sequence goes on from JAAZBA010000172.1 coordinate 24,665, forward strand.
ACGGAGCCGTTCAGGAGAAGATTCGGCATCCTTGAGGGCAGCACCTCCGGCTCCTTGTATCGTCCGTCGTAGTTGGGTACGAAATTTACTGTGTCCTTTTCTATGGCGTCCATGAGAGTCATGGATATCTTCGACATTCTCGCTTCGGTGTAACGCATGGCGGCGGGGGGATCGCCGTCAAGGGATCCGAAGTTACCCTGACCGTCAACAAGGGGATAGCGCATCGAGAAATCCTGGGCAAGTCTTACAAGAGCGTCGTAAACCGACGCTTCGCCGTGGGGGTGGAAGTATTTGAGCACGTCACCCACCGTGGCGGCGGACTTGGAGTACCCTTTGTCCGGGGTAAGTCCGGAATTATACATGCTGTACAGGATCCTGCGGTGCACCGGCTTCAAGCCGTCACGGGCGTCGGGCAGCGCTCTTGATACGATAACGGACATGGAATAGTCGAGAAAAGAGCTTTTCATCTCCTTTTCTATGTCCACCTCAATTATATTCTTACGTTCTTTCTTATTATCCATTTTCTACCTTCCGGTTATTTATATGTCAAGATTCTTGACGTATTTCGCGTTTTCCTCGATAAATTCTCTTCTCGGCTCCACCTTTTCTCCCATAAGAATGGTGAAAGTCTCGTCCGCGGCGGCGGCATCCTCAAGGGTTACCCTGAGCATGACCCTTGTCTCCGGGTTCATGGTGGTTTCCCAGAGCTGCTCCGGATTCATTTCTCCGAGACCCTTATAGCGCTGTATATCAAGCTCTTCTCCGTGGACGCTTCTTATCTCGTCAAGCTCCCCGTCGTTATAGCAGTAGGAGATGAATTTTTTGCCCTTTGACACCTTGTAGAGGGGCGGTTGAGCCAGATAAAGGTAGCCATGCTCAATAAGGGGACGCATGAAGCGGAAGAAGAATGTCATGAGAAGGCACCTTATATGGGAACCGTCCACGTCCGCGTCAGCCATGATTATGACCTTGTGGTACCGGAGTTTCTCCTCGTCAAACTCGGAGCCTACGCCGGCTCCCAGGGCAAGCACCACAGGCACCAACTTTTCGTTGCCGTATACCTTGTCAAGCCTCGCTTTTTCCACATTCAGCATCTTGCCCCAAAGGGGGAGAATAGCCTGTGTGGAGCTGTCACGTCCGCCTTTGGCGCTGCCTCCGGCGCTGTCGCCCTCAACTATGAAGATCTCGCAATTGGCGGGATCTCTGTCACGGCAGTCCCAGAGCTTGCCGGGGAGGGAGGCGCCGTCGAGGGCGGACTTACGTCTTGTGGCTTCTCTTGCCTTTCTCGCCGCCTCACGGGCTCTTGAAGCGGTGAGAATTTTATCGAGAATCGCTCTGGCTACCTGGGGATTCTCCTCCATGTAGTATCCGAGCTTCTCGCTTACCACGTTTGTGACAAGGGTGCGCATCTCCGCGTTGCCCAGCTTCGTCTTTGTCTGTCCTTCGAACTGCGCTTCCATAAGCTTTACGGAAATAACGGCGCAAAGCCCCTCAAGCGCGTCTTCTGTGGTGAACCTTTCCTCGGGCTTTATTATTTTATACTTCTTAGCGTAGTTGTTTATGACTCTGGAGAGAGCTGTTCTGAATCCCACCTCGTGCATACCGCCTTCGGTGGTCTTTATGTTGTTTGCGAAAGAGAGTATAAGATCGGCATATGAGTCCTCAGCGTACTGCATAGCGACTTCCACGCAGCTGTCGGCCTTTTCACCGCTTAAGTATATGACATCCGTATGGAGAGGTGTCTTCGTGCGGTTAAGTCTCTCAACGAAGGAGCAAATACCTCCGTCGTACTTCATAACTCTCTCTATTACCTTTTCGCCCCTTTTGTCTGTGAGGGTGATATTGAGGCCGCCGTTGAGGAACGCCTGCTCCCGAAGTCTTGTTTCAAGGGTTGAGAAATCGAAAACGGTTTCGTCAAATATCTCCGGATCGGGCTTAAACCTGACGGTTGTACCCGTTTGGTCGGTTATGCCAATTGTCTCCAAATCTCCGCATTTGTCGCCTCTTTCGAAGCGCATGCGCTTTATTTCTTTTCCGGTGTATACTATGACCTCCAGCCACTCCGAAAGGGCGTTTACAACGCTGGCGCCCACACCGTGGAGACCGCCGGAGACCTTGTAGCCGCCGCCCCCGAACTTTCCTCCCGCGTGGAGCATGGTGTATACAACCTCAATGGTAGACGTGCCTGTCTGGTGGTGTACCTCCGTAGGGATGCCGCGGCCGTTGTCGCATACCTCCACAACGTCATCGGGAAGGAGCGATACCTCGATATGGGTACATACTCCCGCAAGCGATTCGTCTATTGCGTTGTCCACAATTTCGTATACAAGATGGTGAAGTCCTGACGCGGAAGTGGAACCGATATACATGCCGGGCCGTTTTCTTACCGCCTCCAGACCTTCAAGGACCTGTATTTGTGATTCGTCGTAGGACTGGGTTACTTTTAAATCCAATGAATTCTCGTCCAAAATTAAAATTCTCCTATTCGTTAATGTCCAGCTTCTCCCTTGAGCGCTTCAGAAGAGTCTGCGGAGACAGCTGGGATATATATATTCTCGCCTCACTTGGCGTACGTGAGTTGTTTGCGTTGTCTGTCAGTACAAAGGCTTTGGGCAGGTTGTAGGTGACGTTTATCACCTTTAAAGACTTTTCCGCGTCAGTGAGAAAATTTCGGGTATCCTCCGCCACGGTGGATGTGTCCAGGTCAAATACTCCGATTATATCCTTCGTTGCCACAACCATATCCGCCCCAAGATGCAGGAACATACGCTTTTTCTCCTTTGTTTGTTGTTATAAAAGATACGAAATCCTCCTCCGGCGCACGGCGCTTGACGCATACATGCGTGACGCATACATGCGTCGAGTTTCCCCCCAGCACTGCAAGCAGTGCGTAGGCTAGGGGATAGAGCTCGTTCCTTCCCCCCTTGTCTAAAGGGGGGAAGATGCATTTACCTATATTGCAGTCTTCTTAGATCTGCTCTGCAGCATATTGGGGGATACATTCCAAGCGGCATGCCGCGTCATGAGGCTGATGAGGCGTGACGTAGCTTCGCTACGTCACGCATATATGCGTCTTACAAATCCTCACAGGTCGTTATAAATACCTGCCCTTCGCGTATTTTCCCCAGGAGATATTCTCTCCTTGCGGCGTCAAGCTCGCTGAGGACGTCATCCAGCAGCATTATGGGGTATTCTCCCGTGTTGTCATGATATAAAGCCCTTTTTGCCAGCACCAGTGACAGCACGGCGGTGCGTATCTGACCTTGTGAGGCGAAATCTTTCGCCGGGCGGCCGTCGATAAGAATCGCAAGCTCGTCTCTGTGGGGACCCACAAGGATCATCTCCCGGGTGATTTCGTCCTCTTTCCTTTCAAGATACTTTTGCCACATCTCAAGATAAAGGTTCTTTACGTTCTCCGAAAGAAAAGGACAGGAATATGATACGGAGAGGTCTTCTTTTTCTCCCGATATTGAGGAGTGTTCGATAGAAGCAAGTTCTCCTAATTTTTGGCAAAAGCTTTTTCTGTATGTAATAATCCTGGCTCCGCAGGAGAGGAGCTGGGAAGTAAAATCGTCCAATGACTCAAGAAGCGAAGGTTTTTTCCTGTGATCCCTCAGTATTCTTGCCTTATGCGCCAAAAGTTTTCCGTATTCCGACACAAGGGAAGCGTAATTCGGCCTAAGCTGAGAGATAGAGATGTCCAAAAATCTTCGTCTTTGGACTCCGGCGCCCTTTATAAGCTCCAGATCGTCTGGACAAAAGGAAACGCAGCGCACGACGCCGATTATGTCGGATTTTCTTTTTTTCCGTACGTCGTTTAAGAAATATGTCCTTCCCTGTCCGTCGCGGCGTATCTCCAGTTTCTGTTCTCTGCCGTCTGAAAATATATTTGCCCTTATACGGAAAGAATCGGCGCCGTAAAGCACCATATCTCCGTCGCGGGAAGTGCGGAAAGAGCCTGTGCCGGTAAGAAAGTGGATCGACTCAAGAAGATTTGTCTTTCCCGATGCGTTTTCTCCTCGGATTATGTTAACCCCTTCTAACGGCTCGTATATCTTATGTTCGTAACTTCTGAAGTTGTCAAGCTCAATGCGCCTGAGTATCATGTTATTTCAATCTCTTCGCCCCGGCATAGGATAATGTCTCCGACCCGGAGCTTTTTGCCCCGCTGGGTGCAGATATTTCCGTTTACCCTGACGAGACCAAGCTGGATATCGTGCTTCGCTTCTCCTCCGGAATAGACAATGCCGGAAAATTTGAGCAGATCATCCAGCTTTATATACTCTGTAGATATTTGTATCTTCATAAAAAAACCTCTTTATGCCCGAAGTCTTACGGGAACGATGAGATATAGAAATTCCTCTGGATTTTCGCTGTCGTCACATGGAGTGATAATAAGGGGAGAAACAGGGGTACGAAGACTGAGCTTTACTTTTTCCGTGTTTCTGCAAGCTCTCAGAGCGTCCAATAGATACATGCTGTTGAATCCTATTTCCACTGGGCTTCCGGAGAAGGTTATATAAGAGCATTCGTCATAGGAAGTGCCCAAGGATGACACGCATGACAGGCGGAGAAGCTCCTCGTCAAAGTTCAGTTTCAGGTGGTTTCTAAGCCGCTCGCTTATGATGATCGATGTGCGCTCGATGGAAGAAATAAGCTCCTGCACATTTGCCTCCACCGTTGTGGTAGCCTCGGCGTTTATCATTACGGAGTAGTTGAAAAATTCGCCTGCGATAAGGTTTGTGGTAAGCACCGTAGGGCCGATTTTAAACATAATGTTTCTCTTGGCAAGAGAAAGAGTGACTACTTCGTCAGTGTCGGACATAAGTCTTTCAAGCTCACGAAGGGCTGTCGCGGGAACGTTGAAGGAAAGCTCCTCTTTTACGGGAGGCTCATTTTTAAAAGTGTATCTTCTTATAGCGAGACGGAAATTGTCAAGAGCCGCCATCTCGAGATTATTGTCAGAGAAGCGAAACAGTGTGCCGGTGAGGATAGGCTTCAGTTCACTGTCTGAGGCGGAGAAAATAGTGCCAATTATAAGCTCTTTCAGTACCGATTGGGGCATGGTGAAGGAATAATCGTATATGACGATCGGAAGCTCCGGATAGTCCTCGGCTTTGAGAACAGAGATATTCATGATAGAAGCTCCGGCGGAGATTGTTGCGGTTGATTCCTTTACGGAGATGGTTACCGGACCGTCAGGCAGCGCTCTTACAATATCGCTGAAGAGTTTCGCGTTGAACACAGCGCTTCCGGAGGTGACTATATCTGCTGAAAGCTCGGTGCGCAGAGATATCCTCAGATTGTAGCCTGTCATGATAAGCTCACGGTCGGCTTTTATAAGTATACCCTCAAGGGCCGGATTTGAGCTTTTGGTGGAAGCCGCCTTTGAACATATGGATACAGCTTCCGCCAGTTCTTGTCTTTGGCATGTAAATTTCATAGTTTAATCCTTTCGTTACTGTTCCTTTTTATTTATATAATAATAAAAGAACGAGAATGACGTAGTAGTAGTACGTAATAGCTGTGGAAATGTGGAAAAGTTTTTTATCTTGCCTTAAATCTTCGGAAATACGTCAAATATTTCGGTCTGCGGCTGATTTTTGCCGGGGAGAAAGTTGCTGTTTGCGATGAAACGTTTTTCACAGCGTCATGTTTAAAAGTTAAGCTCTCTCCACAGCTTTCCACAGGGAAAAACGGGCTGTGGAAAAAGTTTTCCCTTTTCCACGGGATAGCTGTGGATGAGTGAGAGGGAAATTTATCTTATTTTATGGAGCAAAAAAGCTGTTTTATGGGGATTTGCTTGGTGGATTACCCACGTATTGTTTTTTCAAGCATCTCGACTTTTTTCTGGAAATCCGGCTGATTTGTTATTTGTTCATCCACCTTGTTTACTGAGTGGAGGATGGTTGTGTGGTCCCTTCCTCCGAAGACGCCGCCGATTTCCGGCAGAGACATCTTCGTAAGCTTTCTTACGAGGTATATGGAAACCTGGCGGGCCTGCATTATATCCTGGCTGCGCCTTGTGCCGATGATATCCTGAACCGATACGCTGAAATATTTGGAGGCTTCAGAGAGGATATAATCCGGCGTTGGGTTGAGTCCCGGGTTTGCCCTGTATATGTCCTCGACCGCTTTTTTCGCTGTTTCAATATCTACGGGCATATCCATTAGCACGTTGAGAGCCTTTATTTTTTTTACCGTACCTTCCAGCTGGCGTATGTTTGAGGTAATCATGGTGGCAATATAATCCACCATGTCCTTTGTCAGATCCACCTGGATGCCCTCCGCTTTTTTCCAGATGATGGCGCTGCGGGTTTCAAAGTCAGGAGGGGCTATGTCCGCCAAGAGTCCCCACTCAAAGCGAGTGCGGAGGCGGTCCTCCAGCTTGTCTATCTCTTTGGGCGTGCGGTCTGAGGTGAGAACGATCTGCTTGTTCGAATCATAAAGAGCGTTGAAGGTGTGGAAAAATTCCTCCTGGGTAGAGGGGCGACCGGCGATGAACTGGACGTCGTCCACCAAAAGCAGATCCGCTTGACGGTACTTCTGCCGGAACTCCTGTGTCTTGCCCTCGGAGATGGCAAGAATTATTTCGTTTGTAAAAACCTCGCCGGTGATGTATACAATCTTGAAGATCGGCTTCGATTTATTTATGCTTTCGGCGATGGCGTTGAGAAGATGTGTCTTTCCGAGTCCCGAAGGTCCGTATATAAAAAGAGGATTATAGGTAGAGGCGGGCTTTGAGGCCACAGCGGAGGCGGCGGCGTGGGCAAATCTGTTTGAGGAGCCCACGACGAAGTTTTCGAAGGTGTGACCTTCCTCCCCGTCAATAGTGGTCTCTTTTTGGGTCAAAAATATTTTATACTCATCGTCAGTCATGTAGTATACCGGCACGTCATCGCTGAAAAGCTCTCTGACGCAGTCCTCAAAGGCTTCCCGGTACTTTGTGAGCACAATATTTTTTTTGAAGGTCGAAGAGAGAAGCAGCACAATGTTGTCTCCGCTTATCTCCGGTATATCAGCGTCGCCGAACCATGTGTTGACCGTTACCTCCGAGAATTTTTCCGACAGCATCTCCCGTATTCTGTTTAGAAAATCGGCGGTGTTGTCCATATCAGTTGTCCTTTCCGTAGTGTGATCGAAAGTGTATATCATAAAGTATATTATACTACATTTTGTTTTCTTTTACAAGCAAAATATGCCGGAATCCTTGACAAAAGAAAACACCCGTGCTATAATATCTTGAAAAGCGATGATGGGAAAAGTAGCCGTATCAAATCCCTTCCAGAGAATGGCGCTTTCACATATTTTTATTAAAAATACGTGAAAGCTGGAATGCGCCTAAGGGAAGAGCGATGTGAAGACCATCCCCGAGCTCCCGGTTTGAAATGAAAAGAGTAGGGCAGGGCGGGTTTTATGCCTCCGTTAAAGGGCTTACGTAAAAGAGGCGCGGTTTTTCCGTTTGGAAAAGCCCGCAACCGGAGTGGAACCGCGGCCGATTGCGTCGTCTCCGTCGAGAGATATTGTCTCTCAGCGGAAGGCGATTTTTTTATTTTATTCAAAAAATCTAACCGATATAAAGGAGCAAATATCATGAACATCAAATTACCCGATGAAAGCATTATATCCCTTGAGGAGAATATGAGCGTTATGGACGCCGCCAAGGCGATATCCCAGGGTCTTGCCAGAGTCGCCCTTGCCGCGAAAGTAAACGGAGAGCTCTGCGAGCTGTCAAAGGAGCTCAAGGACGGGGATTCCATTGAAATCCTCACGGGAGCCGACCCCGAGAGCCTTCGCGCTCTCCGCCACAGCGTTTCCCACGTGCTTGCCCAGGCGGTAAAGAATCTGTACCCCGAGGCAAAGCTTGCAATCGGTCCCGCCATCGATACCGGCTTTTACTACGACTTCGATTATGATGAAGGCTTTGACGCGGAATCCCTCGAGAAGATTGAGGCTGAGATGAAGAGAATCATTAAGCAGGCTCTCCCCATACAGCGCTTCACCCTGCCCAGAGCCTCGGCTCTGGAGCTTGTCGACAAGATGGGTGAGCCCTATAAGCGTGAGCTTATCGAGGACCTTCCGGAGGACAGTTTGCTGTCCTTCTACCGGCAGGGCGACTTCACCGACCTATGCGCCGGTCCCCATATTCCGGACACAGGAAGGATAAAAGCCTTTAAGCTCCTCTCTTCCACCGGAGCGTACTGGAGAGGCAACGCCGCCAACAAAATGCTCCGGAGAATCTACGGCACTGCCTTTGCAAAGAAAGAGGAGCTTGCCGCGCACCTTGAGCAGCTTGAGGAAGCGAAGAAGAGAGACCACAACAAGCTGGGACGTGAGCTTGAGCTGTTCACCACCGTTGATATAATCGGTCAGGGACTTCCCATTCTCCTGCCCAAGGGAGCGAGGATCATTCAGATACTTCAGCGGTTTGTTGAGGACGAGGAATATAAGAGAGGGTATCAGCTCACCAAGACGCCGTTCATGGCGAAGCGCGAACTCTATAAGCTCTCCGGCCACTGGGATCACTACCTTGACGGCATGTTCGTGCTGGGAGACCCGGATGACTACGAAAACGAGTGCTTCGCCCTTCGTCCCATGACCTGCCCTTTTCAGTACCATGTGTTTTTAAACCGCATGCGCTCATACCGTGATCTACCCATGAGGCTGGGTGAGACATCCACGCTGTTCCGCAACGAGGAGTCCGGCGAGATGCACGGTCTTATCAGAGTGCGCCAGTTCACCATCTCCGAAGGGCACATCATCCTCCGTCCCGAGCAGCTGGAAGAAGAGTTCAAGAATTGTTTGGAGCTGGCGAATTACATGCTTAAAACCCTTGGGCTTGACGACGACGTAAGCTACCGTTTCTCTCAGTGGGATCCCAACAACTCCTCGAAGTATATCGGCACCCCCGAGCAGTGGGAGGAAGCCCAGAGCGTCATGTACAAAATTCTGGACCATCTGGGAGTCAAATACACCGTGGGCATCGACGAGGCCGCTTTCTACGGTCCGAAGCTGGATATCCAGATAAGGAACGTGTTCGGCAAGGAAGATACGCTTATCACGATCCAGATCGACCAGATGCTGGCGGAGCAATACGGCATGGAGTATATCGACGTGGACGGCAGGAAACGCAGACCGTATATCATCCACCGCACGTCCTTAGGATGCTACGAGAGAACACTGGCGCTGCTGATTGAGAAGTACGCCGGCGCGTTCCCCGCCTGGCTCGCCCCCGTCCAGGTCAAGCTCCTCACAATCACCGATAGAAGTCTTGAATACGCCGAGAATATCGCCTCCGACCTTGAGGCTATGGGCATCCGCTGCGAAGTCGACCGCCGAAACGAAAAGATAGGCTACAAGATAAGGGAAGCTCAGCTGGAGAAGGTGCCATACATGCTGGTGCTGGGAGACAGGGAAGCCGAGTCCGGAGAGGTCAACGTCCGCCTCCGTGACGGCTCCAACAAGACGCTGCCCTTAGACGAGTTCAAGCTCAAGCTTCTTGAAAACGTAAGCAAAAGGGAAAAGACAGCGACATTGTAAGCGTTTCTTAAATAATAATTTGACATATCAAGCTGGGGCTGCAGCGAAACAATCCGCCGCAGCCCCGATTGATCCCCCTCCGGCGCAATGCGCCGGTTTCCCCCTTTAGTCAAGGGGGATAGAGTCCGTTCCTTCCCCCCTTGTCTAAAGGGGGGAAGATGCATTTACCGATATTGCAATCTTTTTAGACCTGCTCTGCGGTATATTGGGGGATACATTCCAAGGCTTCCCCTTGATTGCGAAGCTGTCTTATGATGCGGCGTGCCGCAGCATGAGACTGATGAGGAGAAACTTGACGCAAGTATGCGTCGCGCAGAATAATGAGAGGAATCCTCCCCATAAAACGCTTGCAATCCCGCATGATTGGGGTATAATATAATTAACTAAGAAAAGGGAGGAGAAGCTATGGATATTTACAGCCCGAATTATTATCTTGAAGCGGCGGATGATGCCGAGATGATCCAGCTTGCGGTGGACGCGGCGGCGGAGCGGGGAGAAAAAGTGATCATACCCCGGCGTAATCTCCGTACGGGAGAGGACATCTGGCGTATCCCGAGAGCTGTCAAGCTCTATACAGGCAGCGCCGTCATCATCGACAGCGCGCGTCTACGGCAAACGGACGATTCCTTTGACAACATCTTCAAAAACTCCTTTGCCCGTACCGAGGCGGGTAAAAAGCTTGAAAACCGGCAGTATGACATAACGATCGAAGGCATTGGAGACGCGATACTCGACGGGGGAAACCATAACGGTCTTGTGGAGCGGAACCAGAACAGTGACGGACGTCCATATGTCATCGTAAATTCCCCTATCCATCTCGTAAACTGCGAGAGGATAAGGGTAAAAAATCTGAAAATCGTCAACAGCCGCTATTGGGGCATGTGCTTCCATTACTGCTCCGACGGCAGAGTATCCGACATATATTTCACATCCCAAGGAAACTGCCCCAATCAGGACGGCGTAGACCTGCGCACGGGCTGCTCCGATTTTATAATCGAGAATATCTCTGGCTATACCCAGGACGACACCGTGGCGCTCACCTGCCTTGAGGGAAAGGGCACCGACTATCTCTGCAGGGTAGAGAACATGGACGATTCCATCCACAACGTGATCATCAGGAACGTCACCTCCGGCACGAGGTGCGCCCAGATAAGGCTTTTGAACAACTACGGAAAGAAGCTCTATAACGTTATAATCGAAAACGTTCAGTCAAGCGCGGAATACGACCCAACGGACAGCCGCGCCCGGGAGCTTCCTCTCCGAATCCCTAAGGGAGAACACTATTACCCTGAAACCTCCTGCGCCATGCCGGATAACGTCTACTGGAGTACCTTTGAGGGCGGCGAGAGAAGAGCGGGAGCCTACGTCAGGATAGGCGAAAACCACTATTTCGATCCGAATAACCCGGATTCCAGAGCGAAACTCGGTGATACATTCAATATTATCGTAAGAAACGTACAGTCAAGGAACCTTTACCCGGTGATAATATCCCGCACGCTGTGCGACTCGGTCATAGAAAATGTCCAAGCCTTCGGCGACAGCAACGTGGCGGTGTTCTTTGACGGAGGGGAGTTTGACAACATAACTTTGCGGGACATCTCCTACAGCCGCGCCTCCCGCCGCAGGGATACGGACAAAGGTACGGAGAACCCCGGCCAAAGGCAGTATAAATACTGTTCCAGCGTCTACTTCAACGGAAGCAGCGCCGAAAATCTGCGCTTTGACACCGTGGTCACCTCAGAGACCTCCGAGGCGGTGTTCGCCGGAGACGGAAATGTCTCTCTTACGGCAAGAAATATCGTTAAGAGGAGAGAGGATATCCCCACTGTTTTAGGCGAGGGCATTAAAGTAACGGAGTATTGAAAACAGGAATAAACATGGGTGAGCATTATTTTACAAGGGATCCCGGCGCTGAGCATGAGGAGAAGGAGATACTCTTCTCCTGCCGGGGGAAAAAATGCGTCTGCGTAACCGATTCGGGAGTTTTCTCCCGTGACGGCCTCGACGAGGGCACAAGGCTTCTGCTGGAGTCGCTGCCAAAGCTTTCGGGCAGAGTGCTGGACTTAGGGTGCGGTTGGGGTCCCGTGGGGCTGATATTAGGTCGCTGCTTCCCGGATATTGAGATCGTCATGACGGACATAAACGAGCGGGCGGTGGACTTGGCCAACAGGAACCTGAGGAAAAACGACGTGACAAACGCATACGCCGTGCAGGGCGACATAACGGAAAACGTGGCAGGTCCCTTCGACGCGGTTATCCTCAATCCCCCCATCCGTACAGGCAAAGAGAACGTGTATAAAATGTACGACGAGTCCCACGCCTGCCTGAAAGATGGCGGCGCGCTGTATATCGTGATAAGAAAGCAGCAGGGCGCGGAATCCACCGCGAAGCATTTAAAGACAGTGTTTTTAGAAGTGGAGAGAATCGAAAGAGATAAAGGATACTGGGTGCTCAGGTGCATGAAGTGACAGTATCCCCCTCCGGGTCTGCGTGACGCATGAAGCTTTGCTTCAAGCGTCGGGAATCCCTTCAACACTGCTTGCAGTACGTAGGCTAGGGAGATAGGGTCTAAATCCTTCTGCAAACTCAAAAACAGAGCTTCGTATCCTTCCCCCCTTGTCTAAAGGGAGGAAAGAAAAGGTTGCGGACACCACAGTCTCTTCAGGTCTGCGCTGCAGAATACTGGGGGATACAAAATTATTATTAAAACAAAACCAACACACATATATAAAGGAGGAAAAATATGCTTAAAATCGGATGGGCGGAGAGGGATATTACCACCTACGGGCCCGCGTATATTCCGGGGTTTTTCAACATGAGAATCTCAAGGGGAGTTATTGACCCTGTGTTTACCACAGCCCTTGTGGTTGAGGACGGAAACGACATCGCCATTTTCCTTTCTGTGGACACCTGCGTCATGCGCTCGTTTCTGCTCGACGAGATAAGAGCGAAGACAAAGCGGAAAAACCCGGAAATCCCGGTGGAGAAAATCCTTGCCTCAGCCATGCATCAGCATACCGCCCCCAGCCACTACTATGACGGCGGTGAAATCGACGAATGCCTCTACGATATCTACACTAAGGAAGAAATCGATAAAATCCTTGAGGGCTATATCCCCGGCTCCAACATGGTCGTCCCCAGAGACGGAGTTGTGATAGAGTCCAGCGACAAATACCGCGCTTTCCTCTCAGATCAGGCCTCCGACGCCATATGCGAGGCTTACGCCAGCCGCAAGGAAAGCGGCATCGCCTACGGTTACGGCTACGGTGTTGTTGCCCACTCAAGGCGCACGGTGTATTTTGACGATACCTCCCTTCGCCCCGGGGCGCAGAGCGATCCCCTCACCTCCCTCCACGGCCACGCAAGAATGTACGGTGAGACAAACGACGATAATTTCGCTTCCTTCGAAGCGGGCGAGAATCACTATGTCAACATCATGTACACTTTTGACAAGGACAAAAAGCTGACCGGCGCTATAATCAATATCCCCTGTCCCTCCCAGAACTCCGAGGGCGAGGCGGACTGCCATATCACCGCCGATTACTGGTGCGACGTAAAGAAAGCCATAAGGGCGCGCCATGGAGACATATTTATCTTATCCCAGTGCGCCGCCGGCGGCGACCTGTCACCCCATTTGCTCTACTATAAGGACGCGCGACTCCGCCGTTTCCGTCTAAAGTACGGTCTCAGTGAAGCCAAAGGCACAATTGACGAAAAAATGGCCGCAGGAGGCGCGATGCATCCGGCGGGCACAAGAGTCGAGGAGCTTGAGAGACGGGAGATAGGGGAGAGAATAGCTTCCTGTTTCGATGAGGTGCTGTCCTGGGCGAAAAACGACATACGCACAGAGGCCGAGATCTGCCACAAGGTGGAGACGGTCGAATTGAGCCGCAGGATCATAACAGATGAAGAGTATAGATTCTGCCTCGATCAGCTTGAAGCCCTTAAGGACGAGGAGTACCGTTTCGACCAGGGCTCCTCCATCGATAATCTTGACTACAACTCTACGCTGAAGTCAAAGAGAGCCCGCTTCATGGGCGCGATAAACCGCTACAAGACCCAGAAGGAGAACCCGAAGAAGAAGATGGAGCTTCACGCCATCAAGATCGGCGACATAGCTTTTGCTTCCAACCAGTTTGAGCTGTATATGGACTATATGCACCGTATCCAGGCCAGAAGCCCATTTGAGCAGACATTTGTGGTCCAGCTTTCCGGTCAGCCCGGCATGGACGGCGGCTCCTACCTCGCAACCGAACGGGCGGTGGAGAACAGAGGCTATTCCGCCAGCATGTTCTGCAACACCGTATCCCCGAAGGGCGGTCAGGAGCTGGTGGAAGCCACATTAAAGGCTCTGCGGGAGATTAAGTAATAAGCAAATAAAAACTAATCGGGGCTGCAGCGAATTTTGTTTCGCTGCAGCCCCTCCACATATGATTATTTATATTTTACTGTACCTTCTCAAGAAGAGCGTAGACGATGGCGGCGGCTTCTTTTTTGGTTATAGTCTTGTCGGTGATCTTTCCGGCGGGCAGGAGGCCCATGGCGTCGGAGACGGCGGCATAACCGACCTTATCCTTCGCTATGTCTTCATAGCCCTTGTCCTTAAAGAGCTCGGAGAGTTTAGCGACCTCGCCGAAGCGGAAGGCGTCAAGGGAATAGACCACGGCCTGAAGGGCAGATATCTTTTCATCTTTAGGAACGATCTTATCTTTAATTATTCCGTACTTCGAAAGCTGGGAGACGAAGGGAGAATAATTTTCCTTTAAGATGGGGTAAGGACCGTAGAAGCGGCTGTATGCGGAGGCGAGCATGTACAGAAGCTCTGTGTCTGTGACATCCTCATCAAAATCGACCTTATCGATGCTTTCCTCACCGAAGGTTACGCCCACGGAGTAGAGTTTCTCGATGTATTCGGGGTATTCACCCGCCGCTGCTTCCTCTTCGGGCTCATATTCCTCTCCGTCGTAGTCCACAACAAAGCCCTTTAGAGCGTCAACAGCTGATAACTGGGCGTCAACCGTGTAGACAAGTGAGTAGGAGATAATATCCCCGAACTCATCTCTGACAGGACTGTAGCGAAGGTCTGTGCCGTAAAACTCTGCTATCGCCTTCTTCGCCGCGGTGTCGCCTATGGCGCCGAAAACCGAGGGGAATGTGATGTTTTCTTCCCAGTTGAGGTTAAAGGAAGAGACCTTTCCGGTGTAGCAGTCATAGCGTATTGAGACGCCGTTTGAGTAGTAGGGCACGCCTTCGTTGGTGCGCACATAGTTATAGAATATATAGCGGTCGTTGCCGGACATATTTGTAAATTCAAGTCCGTCATTCTTTTCAAGCCTCATGCTCTCCCGGTATTTCTCGGGAACGAAGGCCTTCATGACTTTTTCAACCTCCTCCGGGGCTTTCTTTATGTAGAAGTCCGGATTTGAAGGTATTGTGGCGTTGTAGTCATAGGTATAGAAGGAGAGGAGAGCTCCCGTTTTCGCGTCAAGGGTCATGGAAACGTTCAGGTCGGACTTGCCGGCGTTTTCTTCCTTATCTCTGTCAAAAGCAAAGACGAAATCCAGACCCCAGCGGTATTGATCTTCATAGCCTGTAAGGCGGTAGTTTGTGAGCTTGTAGGAATTGAGGGAAAAGTAGTCAAAGCTTCTAGCCTTCTTCTCTATCTCCTCAAGGCTCAGAAGTCCGGGGAGCTTTTCAAGGGCGCCGATTTCCGCCTCTGATAGACGGACGCCGCCCATGCCTTCGGCTGACTTAGCCATATCCATCTCTGCCTCTTCCGTGGCGGCGTTATGGTCGTAGCCAATGTACTCATAGAGATCCGCTTCCTCGCCGGTGAAGGCGTCAATTACCTTGCCGGACACATTGTATACGGGACGTATGAACTTTACGTTGTCCTCGCCGTAGAAGTCACGGTACACAAGCTCAGCCTCGCTCAGGGATATGTAGGCGCTTGCGGCTTTTTTGTCGCCGATGACCTCGGATACGGCGGCATATTCCACGCCCTCAGGTATGGGGAACGCATTGTAGAGCGTGGCGATGCCGTTGATGCCGTCAACGATGATGTGAACATAGCTTCCCTCAATGGGGACATTGTTTTTCACGCCCTCGTAGACAAAGGAGTAGGAGTTTGAAAACTTGGTTACCGGGGTTTCCTTCAGCCTGTAGGCGGAATAGCCTTTGGGCATGAGCTTGCGCAGCGTCGCGGAGGCTGTCTTCTCCGCGTCCACGGAGCTTACGTTCGGCAGCTTGCGGTACTCGCCGTAGTAGACATCGCTGCTGCAGCCGTAGGAGTAGATGAAGCCGTCCTCCGAGCACTCGACGTAGATGTGATTTGGCTCTCCGTCGATTTCATAGTTCCAGTTGAAGGAGAACACGGTGCCCAGCTGGTTTGAGTATGTGTAGCTGTCAAACTCCGCGTCATCGGGGACGTCGATCCTGCTCTTGACAGATATGAGAGCTTTCTCCATAAGGGCTTTGAGATCCTTCGTTTCTGTTTCCTCCTCTATAGGTTTTTCTGCTATGGGCATGACGGCTAAGTCGTCAATGACCTCTTCTGTCGGCGTAACAACGGCGGCGAGGGACGCCGCTGACAGCGCCATCATAAGAGCCAGAGCCAATGCGATTGTTTTCTTCATACAGATCATTCCTTTCAATTGTTTTTAAAATGCTTTCTGTACTTCATTTGACGCAGTAAAGAGTAGAAAAGTTCCGAAGTCTGAAAAAATTTTTTATAAATCCGCTTTCATGCCGTCGTAAGCGAGAATAATCCTTCCATCCCCCTCTTTAAGGCGGTTTTCAAAGTCCTCGTCGGAGAGATAGTTGTCGGTGGAGGTGGCAAGATGAGTGGCGTATATTTTCGCGTCAGGGGAGATTATGCCGTATTCCGAAAAGCGGCGGACGTTTTCGATGAAGTTAAGGCCGTTTAAGTGGGAATGGTGCTCCGGCGTTTCCATTATACCCCTAGTGGACTCCATTATGAGGACGTCACAGGAGCTGCCCTCGAGGGCTTTCAGATTGTCCTCGCTGTAGAGACCGCTGTCCGCGACGTAGAGAAGCCTCTTACCGTCGGGGAAGGTGAAGCGGTAGTTGAGGGCATACTCTCCCTCTCCGTAGGACATGTGGTTTGACTGTACGGCGAACACGATCATGCCGTCGATTTTATGGTCACGGTATGGCTCAAAGGGCGCGAAGCGGACGAGATTTCGCTTTATAAGATCTTCCATGCCCGTGACGGGGCTGTGGTGCTTTGATTCAGCCATGAGCCCGAAGAGCCAGCGGAAGCCCTCCGGGGACATATACACGGTGACAGCGTGCTCCGAGGGACGGGCGGTCATGGAGTGGACATTTATGTTTGAAAAAGAGAGGTGATCCTCATGGGTGTGGGTGATGAAGATGCTCCGCAGCTCCGTAAAGGAGACTCCGAAGTCCATGACGGAAGCCATGACGTCCGGTCCGAAATCCACGCAGGTACGTGTCCCAAGCATTGCGCAGCTTCTGCGGCGGGGCTTTCTCTTTCCCTCAGATATGAGTTTTCTGGCGGTTTCGCAGTGTGAGCAGTTGCAGAAGGGGTTGGGGTTCATCTCCGCCGCCCCCGTCCCGAGAAATGTGATGTTCATGATGTTTCCTCCGATATGTGTTGTTTTTTTGTATTAATGATTTTGTATCCCCCAATATGCTGCGGTGCAGATCAAGAAGACCGCGGGGCTGGTAAGTGTGTAGTCTCCCTCACGACGCTTGAAGATTAGCTAAGCTTCAAGCGTCAAGACAATGGAGGAAGGGAACAGCTCCAA